>JARLHS010000123.1 GCA_031292115.1 Clostridia bacterium
ATGATGGATTGCAAAAAAGCCCTTGTCAGCGCCGATGGCGATATGGAGAAGGCAATTGAGTTCCTTCGTGAAAGAGGGCTCGCCGCCGCTGCAAAAAAAGCGGGCAGGATCGCGGCGGAAGGCATCGTTTATGCCAGTGTCGATGAGGCCGAAAAGATCGGCGTTATCGTTGAGGTCAATTCCGAAACCGATTTTGTGGCAAAGAACGCCGATTTTCAGTCTTTTGTTAAGATATGCGCCGATACCATTGCAAAGGGCAACCCTGCAGACGTTGAAGCGCTGCTTGCGATGAAGGCAGAGGGGTCACAATTCACGATTGCCGATCTTCTCCGCGAGAAAATCCTCACCATTGGTGAGAACCTCAAGGTGCGCCGGTTTGCGCGCCTGACGGGCGAGACGGTCACCTATATCCATGGCGGCGGCAGGATCGGCGTGCTCGTGCAGTTCGAAACCGACTGCGCCGGGAAAGACGGCTTCAAGGCCTACGCGAAGGATATCGCCATGCAGATTGCAGCGGCGAATCCCCAGTTCCTTGACCGCACATCCATCCCTGCGGCGGTGATTGAAGAAGAGAAAAAGGTTCTCACGGCACAGGCCGTCAACGAAGGCAAGCCGCTGAATATCGCGGAAAAAGTCGTGGTGGGCCGCATTTCGAAGTTCTTTAAGGATTCCTGCCTTCTCGAGCAGGAGTATATCAAGGATACCGATCTGACGGTGACGAAATTCACCGAGCAGACCCAAAAAGAGCTTGGTGGCAGCATCAAGGTAACCGCGTTTGTTCGTTTTGAAAAGGGCGAGGGGCTCCAGAAGCGCGAGGACAATTTCGCGCAGGAAGTCGCCGACATGGTAAAATAAAGCCTGCGGTTTGACCGGGGCGGCAGTATTGCGGAAGGGTTTTGAGCGCGTGTAAACGTGCTCGAGGCCCTTCTTTTGCGACATCAGACTTTTCATTTGATGCGATTCTCTTATTAAAATGCAAATATCATGAATCCTTGCCGCTTTTCGGCAGGTGGCGGCGTAAGCCGCTAAGAGAACTGCTAGACACAAACATGACCGGGATACGCCACATTTTTCATTTGGGGGTTTACAGGCGCAAGGTTTTAATGTAAAATAAGCTAAAGCAAAGGCACTGTGCGGCATAAAAATGAAGGGTGTGGTTTGTGGGATGCAGCCCCGATATAAAAGAGTGTTACTGAAGATCAGCGGCGAAGCTCTCGCCGGCAGCAAGCATACCGGAATTGATTACGAAGTCGTCAATAAAATTTGTGAAAACATCAAAAAAGGCATTGAAACGGGCGTGCAGATCGCCATTGTCATCGGTGGTGGGAACTTCTGGCGCGGCAAGGCCAATGAGGATAACATCTACCGCACGCGTGCGGATCATATGGGCATGCTGGCCACGGTAATGAATTCACTCGCGCTCGCGGATATTCTTGAAAAGATGGGCGTCATGGTGCGGGTTCAGACGGCGATATCGATGCAGCAGATCGCTGAGCCCTACATTCGCAACCGTGCGGTGCGGCACCTTGAAAAGGGTAGAGTGGTCATTTTCGGCTGCGGCACGGGCAACCCGTTTTTCTCAACCGATACCGCAGCGGCGCTGCGCGCAGCGGAAATCAATGCGGATATCATCCTCAAGGCAACGAAGGTCGATGGCGTCTATGACAGCGACCCCTTCAAAAACCCCAACGCGGTGCGGTTTGAAAGCCTTTCCTATATCGACGTGCTCAACCGGGGCCTCGGCGTGATGGATAGCACGGCCGCCTCGCTTTGCATGGATAACGACATCCCGATCCTCGTTTTCTGCATGGAAGATCCGCAAAATATCTACCGTGCCGTCATAGGTGAGGACATCGGAACGATAGTAAGAGGAAAGAATTAATGTTGCAGAGCCCTTCAACGCATAAAGGCGGCGCAGGCCGCTGAATGATAAAGAATAAAACATATAGAAAGGAATGAAGCCGTATGCCGTCAGATTATAAGCAGGTCGAGGAAAAAATGAGAAAGATCATGGACTCGATGATCGAGGAATTTGGCACCATCCGTGCGGGCAGGGCAAACCCTACAATCCTTGATAAAATTCACGTTGATTATTACGGCACCCCCACTCCTATAAACCAGATGGCGGCCATTTCCGTCCCCGAGGCGAGGATGCTCGTGATTCAGCCGTGGGATCCCTCCACGATCAAGGGCATCGAGAAAGCCATTCTCGCATCGGATATCGGCATCAACCCGCAGAACGACGGCAAGCTGATCCGTCTTGCCTTCCCGCCTCTTACGGAAGAGCGCCGCAAGGAGATCGTAAAGACCATCCATAAATATTCCGAAGAGGCCAAGGTATCGGTGAGGAGTATCCGTCGGGATGCCGTGGAAGTCTATAAAGAGCAGAAAAAGAAATCGATTATCACGGAAGACGACCTCAAGGACGCCGAAAAAGAAATCCAGGAGCTCACCGACAAATACTGTAAGGAACTCGAAGTAACATCCGAAAAGAAGGAAAAAGAGATCATGTCGGTCTGAGATACGGTGCGCGGGGTTATTTGAATGATGAAAGGGGGGCGGCCGCCAGCTGTCAGAGGCGCGGCGTGAAGTCCCCCTTGATGCTTGTTTCCCACATTTTAGAGCGGAGGCGTCCATGAAATTATTCGGGCTTTTTCATAAGAAAGAAAAAACCACGCTCATACTGCCGCAGCATATCGGCATTATCATGGATGGCAACGGCCGGTGGGCGAAAAAACGCGGCATGCCGCGCAGCGCGGGCCATTCCGCCGGAGCGCGCACCTTCCGCGCGATTACGCGCTACTGCAACCGCATCGGCATCCGCTATCTGACGGTGTATGCGTTTTCCACCGAAAACTGGTCGCGGCCCAAGGAAGAAGTCGACGCGATCATGAAGCTTTTCCACGATTACCTCGTGGAGGCGCTCGAAAAATTTCGCAGTGAAAATATCCGTACACGGTTTATCGGCGATCTTTCCGTGCTTTCACCCGAGCTGCTCAGCCTGATTGCCGAGGCGGAGGAGACTTCGCTTCACGCAACCGGCATGACGCTCAACATCGCAATCAACTACGGCGGGCGGCAGGAAATTGCCCGCGCCGCAAAAATGATTGCGCAGGATGTCAGAGAAGGCAAACTTTTGGTTAATAATATAAACGAGAAAGAGCTTTCAAAGAGGATATATACCGCAGAGCAGCCTGATCCCGATCTGATCATCCGGCCCAGCGGGGAACAGAGGCTTTCGAATTTTCTGCTGTGGCAGGCCGCCTATGCGGAATTCTGGTATTCGGATATCCTCTGGCCTGATTTTACGACGGGAGATCTCGATAGGGCGCTGGAGGATTATTCAAAGCGCAATCGAAGATTTGGAGGGGTTTGATGCGGCAAAGACTGATTTCCGCCGCCGCCGGGGTTTCACTGGGAGTCGTCATCCTGTTTTTTTACAACACGATCATCTTCAATATTGTCGTCGCTTTGATCATCTTCACAGCGGTCTATGAAGTGCTCATCGCTACACATTATGTAGCCGATCGTTTGCTGTTTGTGATTTGCGCGGTTTTTGCGGTAAGCGTTCCGTTTTTTCATGTCCCTTCCATGAAGCTCGTAGCCGCGATTGTCAGTTTCCTCTTTATCTTCACGCTGTTTGTTTACCTGCTCGTCCATCATCAGAAGATCCGCTTTGAGCTGATCGGAACGGTGTTCCTAACGACGATGCTGCTCTCTGTCTCTTTCTCGTGCCTGATCTTTATTCGCGATAATTATGAAAAAGTTGCTCTGGACAGAGGGCTTTTCTATATCTGCCTGATGCTGTTCGGCGCTTGGATGACCGATGCCGGTGCCTATTTCATCGGCGTCTTTTTCGGAAAACACAAGCTTGCGCCCGGTATCAGCCCCAAAAAGACCATCGAGGGCGTCGTGGGCGGCTTTGTGTTTTCGATGATTTCGTTTTATCTCGCAACGCTTGTTTACGGCATTTTGTGCAATTATCATCACGTGGTCATCACACCCAATTATATCGTGCTGACGGTTGCGTCGCTGCTGTGCTCCGCGGCTGCGATCATCGGCGACCTCTCGGCCTCACTGATCAAACGGGAATGCAACATCAAGGATTTCGGCAATATCCTTCCTGGCCACGGCGGCGTGCTTGACCGTTTTGACAGCGTGATGTTCGTAGCGCCGCTGATGTATCTCCTGCTGCAAATTTTCCCGATTTTGAAATAACAGGTGAACCGATTGAATATTGAACGCATTGCAATACTGGGCTCCACAGGGTCCGTCGGCCTTCAGGCGCTGAATGTGGCCGACAGCCTTGGCCTTCGCGTCGTGGCGATTTCAGCCGGGAGGAATATTTCGCTGCTCGAGGAGCAGGCGAGAAAATACCGGCCGGAGCTCGTTTCCGTAATGGATGAGGCCGCAGCAGGAAGGCTCCGGGCTGCGCTTGCGGATACGCCCGTGCGCGTCGTCGCGGGGGTGGATGGGCTTTGCGAGGCCGCGTGCTGCGCCAATGCCGATCTGGTGCTCAATGCCGTGGTCGGGATAGCCGGCCTGCTTCCGACACTCGCAGCCATCCGGGTAAAAAAACATCTTGCGCTTGCCAATAAGGAAACGCTTGTCGCAGGCGGCGCACTCGTCATGCGCGAGGCGCGTGAGAACGGCGTGCGCATCCTTCCTGTGGACAGCGAGCATTCCGCCATTTTCCAGTGCCTCGAGGCCTGTGAGCCGAAGCAGGATCTGAAAAAGCTCATTCTCACCGCCTCGGGAGGGCCGTTTTTCGGATATACGCGAGAGCAGCTTGCGGCGGTGACGCCCGAGCAGGCGCTGCGGCACCCCAACTGGACGATGGGCCCGAAGGTGACGGTGGACAGCGCATCCATGATGAATAAGGGGCTCGAGCTCATCGAAGCCTCGTGCCTTTTTGAGGTGGAGCCCTCCAGCGTTGACGTGGTCGTGCACAGGGAGAGCATCATCCATTCGCTGATCGAATTAAACGACAATTCCGTGCTTGCGCAGCTCGGGCCGCCCGATATGCGCCTGCCGATCCAATACGCGTTTACCTACCCGCGCAGGGTGCCTTCCAACGTGGCTGAGATTGACCTCGCGGCTATCGGCAGGCTCACCTTTTATCAGCCGGATGAGGAAGCGTTTAAGTGTCTTCGGCTTTGCAGACAGGCTATTGAAGAAGGCGGGCTGATGCCCGCCGTGGCCAACGCCGCGAACGAAGAGGCCGTCGGGCTTTTCCTCGGGCACAGGGTCGGCTTCAACGCCATCGGCGACCTTGTGGAGGAAGCCATGAAAAACATGAAAAATACGAATAAACCCGTTACGGTTGAGGATATATTAGCTATGGATGCTCAAACCAGAGTCTTTGTCCGCGGTATCGCGGGCAAATAGAGGAGGGATTACCATTTCTACGTTTATTTCCATTGTCGTTGCAATCGTCGTATTCAGTATTTTAATCCTCGTCCACGAGGCGGGGCATTTTACCGCCGCCAAGCTCAGCGGCGTAAAGGTAAACGAATTTTCACTGGGCATGGGGCCTGCGATTCTGAAACACAAAAAGGGAGAAACCCAGTATTCACTCCGGATTTTTCCAATCGGCGGTTTTGTCAGCATGGAGGGCGAGGATGCCGCGAGCGACGATAAACGCTCGTTCTTCCGTGCGAAGCTGTGGAAACGCATGGTGATCATCTGCTCGGGCGCGATTATGAATATTGTACTGGGCTTTCTGCTCGCGGTGGTGTTTATTCTGCTCAGCTCCGTGCACACGACGGTTGTCAGCGGCTTTTACAACGGTTCGGTCAGCAATAAGACCGGCCTGCGTGCGGGCGACCGGATCGTCGCC
>JARLHS010000124.1 GCA_031292115.1 Clostridia bacterium
CATTTTCCCGGAGCTCGCGGATTATATTGAAGAAGGAGTCGTGCAGGCTTCGATTTTTCAGGATCCGTTTCAGCAGGGATATCTGGCGTTCAGGAATCTCTATGAGTTTATCGCCGGGAGTAAAGAGGGCGGCGGCGAGATCCTCATCAAGCCGCAGATCATTATTAAGAGCAACCTTGATTTGTTCAGGTAAAAGGAGGAACGTGTATGAGCGAAATGACAACCCACGAAAGAATGAAGAGGATGTACGCACACCAGGAGGCAGACCGGATTCCCATCGTGGACGTCCTGTGGAACAGCACGCGCGAGCGCTGGGAACAGCAGGGCATGCCCGCGGGGGTCGATATGTCGGATTACTTCGATATCGACCACATTCCCAAGATCGAAGTCGACAACAGCTTCCGGTTTGAAGAGAAAATCCTCGAAGAAACAGACGAGTACATCATCAGCACAACGGTATGGGGTGCCACATTCAAAAACTGGAAGCATAAAGGTTCCACACCCGGGTGTCTGGATTACAGCATCAAGACCGCCGACAAATGGTATGAGGCAAAAAAGCGGATGGTGCCCACCCCCGACAGGATCCCTTGGGATTATCTCAAGGCCAACTACAGGAGCTGGAAAGAGAAAGGTTACTGGATCAGAGGGCGCCTGTGCTTTGGCTTCGACGTCGCGCAGTCTTTCGCCGTCGGATCGGAGCGTTTTCTGATTGCATTGATCGAAGAGCCCGAGTGGTGCGTCGACATGTTCAATCATTATCTCGATGTCTCGCTGGCACTCCAGCAGATGGTCTGGGATGCCGGATACGAGTTTGACGAGCTGTCATGGGATGACGATCTGGCATACAAGCTCACCCAGTTCTTTTCGGTCAATACCTACCGGGAGCTTTTAAAGCCCGTCCACAAAAGGGCGATTGAGTGGGCGCAGCAAAAGGGGATCAAAACACATATGCATTCCTGCGGAGAAATCACCCCGTTTATTCCGGAACTCATCGACATCGGCCTGGACGCGGTCAACCCTCTTGAAGTAAAATCCGGGATTAATCCCATCGAGCTCAAGAAAAAATACGGCAGGGATATTCTCTTCCGCGGCGGCAACAACGCCATGCTGTGGGACAGCTTTGAGCAAACGGAAGCCGAGATGCGCAAGATCGTCCCCGCCATGAAGGAATCCGGCGGATACATCTTTTCATCCGATCATTCGATCCCCGACAGCGTAAAGCTTGACACCTACCGTAAAATCGTCAGGCTGGCAAAAGAGCTCGGCAGCTATTCTTGCTGATTTCACGCTGAATAAACGTTGTATGCCCCCCTTCCCTTGGGAAGAGGTCGGGGGATGGGCGCAGCGAAAAACGGGTAATAGCCTGATTGAAAAGTCATTTTAAAATCGGGATTTCCGACAGCTTAGGTGTCCATCCTTTCGGGTGGGCGCCTTTTCTGACTAACGCGTGCCTGAGGCTGCCGCAAGGCGGCAAACGGCGGCTACCGCCGCCGGATGAACCGTGAAATATCCGGGCCGATGAGGCCGATGAGGGAAATTCATCCGCTATCTTTAATGGAAACGTTTGCAATTGACGCGTGATGTGGTATGATAATGGAAGCTGATGAATATCACTTTTACGAATTCCAGACAAATTACTTTTTAGAATATCTTTCAAGACTTCACGGGAGCCCTGCTTTCGGCGACCGCGCCGTTTTAATTGGATATCAAACCCATTTTGAGTTCGTACTTGAAACCGGAGGAATTGCCATGCCGCGCTGCCCAAAATGCGAAGCGGAATATAATACAGGGGCCGTGAAATGCCCCTACTGTGGCTGGATACTGGATGCCGGTCAGTTCTCCCCGGCGGCTGAGGAGCCCCCGCCCGATTTCGTCGAAGAGCCTCACCTGAATGACGGCGGCGGGGCGTTTCTCTGCTCCGTGGCAGGCAACTCCGAATCCGCAATGGCGGAAGGCCGCCTGAAGAGCGCCGGTATCCCCGTCTATATCAAGCAACGGGAAATCGGCGGCTACATGCGTGTGCTGATGGGGTATTCGGTTTACGGTGCCGATTTATATGTGCCCGAAGATCAGCTCGACGCGGCGCGTGACGCATTGCAGCTGGGCAACGAGGCTGACGCCGTCGCACCGGCGCAGGAGGAAAAGCCCAATCGCGCCGGCTCCGCTTATCGCGTCGCCACGCGTGTCGCCGCCGCCATCCTTGCCGTCTTATTTATCCTCTTTTCCACTTCGTTGCTGGGCGCGGCCGCGATTGCCGTGCTGCTGCTGTACGCTGTGGGCTATGGCGTCATCCGGCTGGCGAGGTATCTCAAACGCCGGTAAGAAATAGCCTGTGCCCGTGGCCAGGCCGCAAAGAGCCATTTTACTTTGTAAAATCAGCTGTTTCGCGCAGCATGGATATGACGTTCGGGCAGAATGTGGAGGAGCGGATGATCGTGAATCCTGACCGCATTGAGGTGCGAAAGGCGGCGCCCGCCGATTATGGCGCCATCCGCCGTCTTGAAGAGCAAATTTATGCCCTGCACTGTGCCGGCAGGCCGGATATTTTTAAACCGGGTGCCGATACAATGCCGCAGGGCTACTTTCTCGGGCTGCTCGACAACGCCGGAGTGACGGTGCTCGTCGCCGAGGATGCCGCCTGCGGCAGAGTTGTGGGTTTTTGCGTGCTGAAATGGCGCGATGTACGCCACACCCCCATGATGCAGCCATGCGTTATCCTCCATGTCGACGATTTCTGCATCGATGCCGAAATGAAGCGGCGGGGCGTGGGCAGTCGGCTTTTCGGTGCCGTGAAGGGCTGTGCTTCGCAGGGCGGCGCTTCGATAATCGAGCTTAACGTGTGGGAATTCAATACGGAGGCCGCCGCGTTCTATGAGTCTCAGGGCATGGGCGTGCAGCTGCGCAGGATGGAGCTTTGCCTGCCCGAAGCCGACGCTCTGTATCAAACGGCGGCCGACGATGTCAAGCTTGTTTTGCCCTGCGGGGAATATCGCACGCAGTTTGCGCAGATGCTTGCGGAATTCACATCGCGTCATGAGGAGCCGCTTCCAGCCGCCGTGCGCCTCGGCGATGGTAATTTCGATGAGATGCTTCGCCTGGCGCATCGTCATGCGCAGGGTCGTGAGCTGCCCGAGGGCTGGGTGCCCGACACCCTCTGGTGGCTCGTGCGCAAAAGCGACAACCGGCTGCTCGGCGCCATCGACATCCGTCATCGGCTCAACGGTTTTTTGCGTGATTACGGCGGGCACATCGGCTACGGAATCCGCCCTTCCGAGCGGCGCAAGGGCTATGCGACGGCGATGCTCGCACTCGCTCTCGAAAAATGCCGTGAAATGGGGATGGAAAGCGTCCTGATCCTTTGCAACACGTCCAATATCGCCTCCTTGGCCACGATGAAGAGAAACGGCGCCGTTCTCGAGAGCGAGGGCGCTCACGACGGCGTGCCGATCCAGCGGTACCGCATCGCACTGAAACCGCAAGCCGCGGATTAACCGGGATAAAAAAATGGAATCTTCCGATAACGGTTGATATTCGGCGCTGATTTTGATAGGATGTATAACATACGGCGCTTATATTATTTTCCCATTAAACTGCGGATATCATTCCGCAGTTTAATGCCTGCCGCTTTGCGGCGGGTGGCGGCGGCAGCCGTCAGGAGAGCCGTTTTATAACAAACGCCACAACTAA
>JARLHS010000125.1 GCA_031292115.1 Clostridia bacterium
CAGATCCTGCACTTTGAGCACCATGTCCTTCGTTTGCGCCATATAAATGACCGTCCACATATTCTGCTACCATGCCTTTCAAATTCTTCGGAGTATCGGCATCAGGGGACCATATTGCCGGTACGCCGGTCGCGTTCCATACTTATTACTCATTATACCACCGCACCGGCGTTTTTACAAGATGCTGTCTATCCTTAAAAACGGGAAATTTAGCAAGCTATTCCTGTATAATCACATTTTTATCGCCGAGGATTTCGCGCAGCTCGCCCAGCAGCACGTCGTTGACGCTTACCCACTGCGCGCGCGGAGCAAGCAGATACTTTCTGCTGTCTTCAAAATAAAAAAACAGGGGGAAATCGCCGTCGAAAACGGCAACAAGCCGGTCAACGCGCTCACGCTCGGCGCAGCCTGACGAGCTGAGCCGCAAATAAAGCCCAGGCCTGCCCGCACCCTTGGCCGCAGCGGCCTGTGCGCCCGCGAGCTCCGAGGCGCTCTTCACCGCATTGCAGATGAGCTTGGGCGCTTCTTCCTCGCGCTGGCTGACACGCCCCGAGACATGCACGATCTGCTCGCTGACGAGCCTCGAGCCAAAAAGCTCGAGCACCTTGGGGAATACGACGAGCTCAATGCTGCCGCTTCCGTCGTCGAGCGTGATAAAAGCCATCAGGCCGCCGCTGCGTGTTGATTTGAGCAGCTTCGACTGCACGATGCCGAGCAGGGACACGTCGTCGCCGTCAACGAAGCGCGATCCCTCGCCCGTAATGTCGCGGATCTGCGGGATGCTGTTTTTTTTGCGGTATTCGTCATATTCTGCGAGAGGATGGCCAGTGAGGTAAAAGCCGATCATTTCCTTTTCCTGACGCAGCAGCTCCGGCAGGTTGAATTCATCCTCGTGTTCGATAAATTCGCCGCCCGTGCCACCGGATTCGTCAGCGGAGTCGAAGAGGTTGATCTGCCCCTCGAGGTTGCGCTTCTGCTGCGCCTCGAGCTGCGAGAGCAGGGATTCGAAATGCATCATGAGCTGCCGGCGCGTATAACCCATGCTGTCGAACGCGCCGCATTTGATCAGGCTCTCGAGTGCGCGGCGGTTGAGCTCCAGGCCCTGCATCCGTTTGACGAAATCGGTGAAATTCTGATACGGGCCCTGTTCCCGCTGATGCTCGAGCGCGCGGATGAGCCCGCGACCGAGATTCTTGACGGCGAGCAGCCCGAAACGGATATTGGAGCCGCTTACGGTGAAGCCCTCGTCGCTTTCGTTGACATCGGGCGGCAGGATGCGGATGCCCAGCCTGCCGCATTCGGAGATATATTCCGAAACCTTGTCGGAGCTGTCGAGCACGCTTGTAAGCAGCGCGGCCATGTATTCCTTGGGGTAGCGGCTCTTGAGCCAGGCCGTCTGATAGGCCACGAGCGCGTAGGCCGCCGCGTGTGATTTATTGAAAGCGTAGGATGCAAAGCCTGCCATTTCGTCAAAGATCGCATTGGCGGTCTGCTCGTCGACACCGTTTGCCACCGCGCCCGCGCATTCGAGGCTGCCGTCGGGGCGCCTGAGGCCGTGAATAAAGTATTCGCGCTCCTTTTCCATGACGCCGGCCTTTTTCTTGGACATCGCGCGCCGCACAAGGTCGGCCCTGCCGTAGGAATAGCCCGCGAGCCGCCGCACGATCTCCATCACCTGCTCCTGATAGACGATGCAGCCGTAGGTGACCTTTAAAATCCCCTCGAGTAGCGGGTGGCGGTAGGTGATTTTTTCGGGGTGGTGGCGGTTCTCGATGTATTTCGTGATGGATTCCATCGGCCCCGGGTGGTAGAGCGAAATGACCGCGATCAGATCCTCCATGCTTTCGGGGCGCAGGTTCATGAGCACCTGGCGCATGCCCGACGACTCGAATTGGAAGATACCCTCCGTCTTGCCGGACCACAGCAGGTCAAAAACCTTCTGGTCGTCGATCGGGATATCTTCGATTTTAAACGCGGGGTCATATTTTCTGCGGATCATTTTGCCCGCGTCCTGGATGACGGTGAGATTGCGCAGCCCGAGAAAATCCATTTTGAGCAGGCCCAGCTCCTCGAGCGTCGTCATTGTGAACTGTGTCACCACGGCCTCGTCGTTCTTCGAGAGCGGCACGTAAAAGCTCACGGGCTCGCGCGTGATGACGACGCCGGCCGCGTGCGTCGAGGCGTGGCGCGGCATGCCCTCAAGCCCGCGCGCCGTTTCGATCAGCCGGTGCAGGCGCTCGTCGCTGTCGTACATGGCCTTGAGGTCGGCCGATTCCTTCAGCGCGCGGTCAATCGTCATGTTGGGCTCCATCGGAACGAGCTTCGCGACGGCATCCACCTCGTTGTAGGGGACGTTCATGACCCGCCCCACGTCGCGTATGGCCGCGCGTGCGGCCATCGTGCCGAAGGTGACGATCTGGGCGACATGGTCGCTGCCGTATTTGCGCACCACATAATCGATGACTTCCTGCCGGCGCTCGTAGCAGAAATCAATGTCGAAATCCGGCATGCTGATGCGTTCGGGGTTGAGGAAACGCTCGAACAGCAGGTTGTAGCGGATGGGGTCGATGCCCGTGATGTCGATGCAGTAAGCGGCGAGGCTGCCCGCGCCCGAGCCTCGCCCGGGCCCCACCGCGATGCCTGCCCCGCGCGCGAAGCTCACAAAATCGTGAACGATGAGGTAATAATCGACGTAACCCATGTGGTTGATCGTTTCAAGCTCGTATTCAAGCCGCTTCACGATGCTTTCGTCCGGGTTTGCCCCGTAGTGCCCGGCAAGGCCCTTCTCACACATCTCTCTGAAATAGGTGAAATGATCCCGCCCGCCCGGCACCTCGAAATGCGGCAGCTTGGTGGCGCCGAATTCAAATGTGACGCTGCACTGCGAGGCGATCTTCGCGGTGTTTTCCGCCGCCTGCGGCACCTCGGGGAAGAGCGCCGCCATCTCGTCACCCGATTTGAAATAGAATTGGTCGGAGTCGAATCCGGCGGAATTCGGGTCGTCGAGCATCTTATTCATCTGGATGCACATGAGTGTTTTTTGCAGCGCATAGTCCTCACGGTGGATAAAATGCACGTCATTGGTGACGACAAGCGGGATATGCAGCTCGTTCGAGAGCCGGATAAGCTGCGGGTTGATCTGCTTTTGCTGCCGCAGGCCGTGATCCTGCAGCTCAAGGTAGAAATCCCCGCCGAAGATGGCGCGCATCCGCAGCGCCTTTTTCTTTGCGCCCTCATAGTCGCCCGCGAGCAGACACCGCGGTATTTCGCCGGAAAGGCAGGCCGAAAGCGCGATGAGCCCCTCATGGTGCGCCTCGAGCAGCTCGTAATCGACGCGCGGCTTGCCGTAAAACCCGTCAATCCAGGCAAGCGAATCGATCTTGATGAGATTCTGATAGCCCTGATTGTTTTTGCACAACAGGATCAGGTGCCCGTGCTCGGAATCAAGCTGGAAGACGCGGTCGTGCCGCGAGCGCGCGGCCGTGTAGACTTCGCAGCCGATGATGGGCTTGATGCCCTCCCTGAGCGCTTCCTTATAGAGATCGACGACGCCGTACATGACGCCGTGATCGGTGATCGCGACAGCACTCTGCCCGTTCTCCTTAGCCGCGCGGATGATATCCCTGATCCGGCAGGCTCCGTCGAGCAGGCTGTATTCGCTGTGAAGATGAAGGTGCACAAAGTCGGTCATTTTTTCGCAGCCTCCGGCCTCTGGGCGAGCGCAAGGATGCGCCGCAGCCGGTGGTTTACGCCCGAGCGGCTGATGCCCAGGCGTTCACCGAGCTCGCGCAGGGTGAGCTCCGGGTTTGCAAGCCGCAGCGCGGCGAGCTCGCGCAGCTCCTCGGGCATCGACGTCATGCCGTGTACGGCGGTGATCCTGCGGATGGCGTCGAGCTCGCGCGCCGCCGCGCCGGCTGTGCGGTCGATATTGGCCGTCTCGCAGTTGGTAACACGGTTGGCCTTGTTGCGCAGATCCTTATAGACCTTGATATTCATCAGCTCAAGCGATTTCATGGCGGCGCCCGTCAGTGTGAGAAAATCCTCAATCTGTCCGCTTTCCCTGAAATAGACGACAAAGCTGCCGCTGCGGCTGACGGTCTTTGGCTCAAGGCCCTGTTCGCCGAGCAGGGCGCTCAGATCGCGCCCCGCGCCGACGTGCGGCGCGACGAATTCAAGATGGTAATCCTTTTCGGGCTCGACGACCGAGCCGCACGAAAGGAACGCGCCGCGCAGAAAGGCGGCGTTGCAGCAGTCGTTTTCGATGACGGCGCGGTTGAGCCGGAATGAAACGGTGCTCGGCGCGTAACCGAAATCATCGAGAACGCGCGCAATATCGCCTGAGCTTTCGATGCTGAGGATGTGAATGCCGTGCCCGCCGGCGCGCGGCACGTACCTTACGCAGGGCCTTACCGCGTAAATTTCTTCAAGCAGCGCACAGGCGAGCAGCGTGGTGCCTTCATGCTCCGTGCGCAGCGTTATGTCACGCTGGGAAAAACTGCGGCCGTAAAGCAGCATGGCATAAAGCTGCGCACGCCGGCAGCAGGCGTTATACAGCTCCGCCGCGCAGAGCTCGGTTTTGACGTCATAGGCAAAGGACATGAGAATTCTGCCTTTCAAATAATGCTGCGGTAATTTTGTATGTCGGTTTTTATACAGGCGGTGGCCTACGTCAGTTTCACATCTCTGTGGTTTACCGCCGCGCGGATGCCGCGCTCGAGCAGATGCTTGAAAAGCTCCTCGGTGAGCGCCACCGAGCGGTGCCGCCCCCCCGTGCAGCCGATGGCCACCACCAGCTGGCTTTTGCCTTCCTCACAGTAAAGCGGATAAAGATAATCGATCAGGTCGAACATACGGGTAATAAAGCCCTGCGTTTCCGGCGCGCGCAGCACGAATTGCCGCACGGGCTCGTCCAGCCCCGTGAGCTGCTTGAGGGAATCCACATAAAAGGGATTGGGCAGGCAGCGCACGTCAAAAACAAGGTCGGCGTCGGCAGGAATGCCGAATTTGAAGCCGAACGACTGGCAGTTGACGATTACCGCCGTTTTGCTGCCCCCCACAAAAAGAACGGAAAGCCGTTCCTTGAGCTGCGTGGGCGAGAGGCTCGAGGTATCGATGATAAAATCGGCCCGCTCCCGCGCGGGCTTGAGCATCATGCGTTCCTTGCGGAGCGCTTCGGTGACGGTGATGCCGCCCAGCGAAAGCGGATGCATGCGCCGTGTCTCCTTGAAACGCCGGATGAGCACCTGATCGTCGGCATCGAGAAAAAGGATCTTGTAATCGCCGCCCAGCTTTTTAAGCTCGTCGAGATTCTCAAAAAGGCTGTTGAAAAGCAGCCCTCCGCGCACGTCGGTCACGATGGCGACGTTGCTGATCTTTCCGTTTGTCTGCATGCACAGCTCGGCAAATTTAGGAATCAGCGACGGCGGCATATTATCCACGCAATAAAAGCCCAGATCCTCCAGCACACTGACAGCCCTCGATTTACCGGCCCCCGAAACCCCCGTAACAATCAAAAAAGACACAAATTTCAACCCCCGCAAATTTTATACGATTCTATCATTAAACTGCGGGTATCATCCGCAGTTTAATGCCTGCCGCTTTGCGGCAGGTGGCGGCGTTAAAAAGAGATCAATCGCTTTTTAACGGAGTTTAGCGTTACAAGATTCTGATTTCACATTCGAGCGCGACGCCCGTTTGCCTCAAGACCTCGTTTTGGATGCGTTCAATGAGCTTTCGCACGTCGGCACAGGTGGCGCCACCCGTATTGATGATAAAACCCGCGTGCTTTTCGCTCACCATCGCCGCGCCCTCGCTCGCGCCCTTAAGGCCGCAGCCCTCGATGAGCGCGCCCGCATAGCGGCCTTCGGGCCTTTTAAAAACGCTGCCCGCGCTCGGGTAATCAAGCGGCTGCTTTTCCCTGCGGCGCTGTAGTAGAAGCCGCATGCGCGATTCGATCGCTCCGGCGTCTCCCCGCCGCAGCCGGAACCGCACTTTGGTGATAATAAGCCCCGAGCCGGTATAGGCGCTTCGGCGATAGCCAAAACACAGATCCGGCCCCTCAAACGCGCCGGCTGACTGTCTGCCGATATGCTCCGCACGCACGACGATATCCTTCATCTCGCCCCCGTAGGCGCCCGCATTCATAAACACCGCGCCGCCGACAGTGCCCGGGATGCCGTAGGCAAATTCAAGCCCCGTGAGCGAGCCGTCGTGTGCCGCGCCGCAGGCTGCCGAAAGCTGCACGCCGGCGGAGCAGATAAGCTCGGTGCCTTGAAGCGCAATGCCGCTGGGATCACCTGCAAGGCGGAGTATCACGCCTTTGACGCCGGCATCCGAAACGAGCAGGTTGCTGCCGTTTCCGATTGCGAGAAACGGCAGTTCTTCGCGTTCGCACAACCCGGCGATACCCGCCGCCGAGGCCGCCGAAGCCGCTGTGATGAAAAGCTCCGCAGGCCCGCCGATCTTAAAGCTCGTATGCAGGCGCATCGGCTCGCCTTCAAGCACCTGCGCGCCCGCGGCACGCGCCGCCGCCGCTATCCGTTCAAGCGCCGCCATAGCCTTCCTCCTCACAGCAAGATTAAAGGATATCCCGCCCGCGGTGCGACTTGAGCCAGCCGGCGATACGCGCAAGCGTCAGGTTCATGATCAGATCCTGCGGAAAATCGATATCCTCAAGCAGCTCACACGCCGCGCCCAGCATGCCCACTTCAAAGCAGACATGCGCATCGGAATCCACCACCACCGGCACCGAAAAGCGTTTGCAGAGCAGCGCGATCTCGCGGCAGTTGCGCTGGGAGCCTGGGCGGGCCAGAAAGGAATGGCTGTTGATTTCAACGAGCTTGTGATTGTTTTTGAAGACGGGCAGAACCTTCTCGTAGTCATAGGCGAATTTCCCGTCTCCGCTGTGGCCGATCACATCGATCAGTGGATTTTCCGCGAGCCTCAGATATGCCTGCGTGTGCTGCTCCGGTGTGCCGGGATTTATGACAGGGGCATGAAAAGACGCGATCACCCAGTCGAGTTTTTTCAGAATATCCGCAGGGAGATCGACGTTTCCCTCGAAATCGATGATGTTGGTTTCGGCGCCGTGAAGCACGCGCACGCCGTGGATATAGGGCGGAAGGCACCGCTGATTACCGAAATGCCAAAGATGTGCGCCGTCCGGGATCGCGGGGCCGTGGTCGGTCACCGCAATGGCTTCCAGGCCCTTTTTCGCCGCATACTGTGCAAGCTCAAGCACGGTGCTGAAGGCGTGTGCGCTCGCGATGGTGTGGCAGTGAAGGTCGGTTTTGACTGTCATCTGATTTTCTCCAATTATTTTATTAAAAAAGATCCCACTTGACTTCGGTGACGCTCTCATCCGGTTTTTCCGCAATACCGAGTTTTTCAAGCAGCTCCTGCGCGGCGTTGTAGCCCATCTTTTTCTGACGGTTGTTCATTGCGGCTACTTCGATGATGATTGCAAGGTTGCGGCCGGGCTTGACGGGTATCGTCAGGGACGGCACCTTGATGCCCAAAATCTCGGTCTGCTCGTTTTCGGTGCCCATACGGTCGTAAATCTTATTGGAATCCCATGCCTCGAGTTTGATTACCATATCCACCTTTTCGGTTACCTTGACCGAGCCCATGCCGAAGATGCGCCGTGCGTTAATGATGCCAATGCCGCGCAGCTCGACAAAGTGACGGATGTTTTCGGGCGAAGTGCCGACGAGCGTGCGGTTACTGACGCGTTTGATCTCAACAGCGTCGTCCGCAATCAGCCGGTGGCCGCGCTTGACGAGCTCGATCGCCGTTTCGCTTTTGCCGACACCGCTCTCGCCCAGTAGCAGGACGCCCTCGCCATAAACCTCCACCAGCACACCGTGCCTTGTAATGCGCGGAGCCAGCTCCACATTGAGGTAGGAGATCAGTCCCGAAAGAAAGCTGGACGTGGATTCCGTAGTGCGCAGCAGCGGTACCC
>JARLHS010000126.1 GCA_031292115.1 Clostridia bacterium
CCGTCGCCGTATGGGTTGACGGCGCGGGCCATGCCCGCATAGGCTTCGCTGTCACAGAGCAGACGCTCGGTCATTGAAAAGACCGCTTCGCGCTCCACGCCTGCAAGCGCGGCCGTGCCGGCGGCGACAGCCTCGGGCCGCTCGGTTTCTCTGCGGAGCACCAGCACGGGCTTGCCCAGCGCGGGCGCCTCCTCCTGTATGCCGCCGGAATCGGTGAGCACGAGATAGCAGCGGCTCATCAGGTTGAGGTTGTCATCCACGGGCAGCGGCTCGATAAGGTGAACACGCGCGACGCCTCCGAGCACGGCCTGGGCTGCCTCGCGCACCACGGGGCTCGGGTGCACGGGGTAAACGACCTCGATATCGGGGTATTTCTCACATAGGTCGCGCACGGCGAGGAAGATATTCTCAAGCGGCCGGCCGTAATTTTCCCTGCGGTGCGCGGTCAGCAGGATGACGCGCCGGGCATTGAAATCAATGGAACGCAGCAGCGTGTCTTTAAAGAGGTAATCCCCCCGTGCCACGAGCCGCACGGTATCGATGACCGTATTGCCCGTCACGTACATGCCGCCGCGGATTCCTTCGGCCTCGAGGTTCATTTTGTTCTGAAGCGTGGGGCAGAAATAAAGCTCCGCGATGCGGCTTGTCAGCAGGCGGTTCATTTCCTCGGGGTACGGCGAATATTTGTCGTGGCTGCGCAGGCCGGCCTCGACATGACCAACCCGGATCTGATGGTAAAAAGCCGTCAGCGCGGCCGCGAAGGTCGTGGAAGTATCTCCGTGGACAAGCACAAGATCGGGCTTTGACTGCTCCATCACCTCGTCGAGGCCCTCGAGCACGCGCGTCGTGATTGCCGCGAGGGTCTGCCGCGGCTGCATGATGTTGAGGTCAAAATCAGGCAGGATGCCAAAAATATCGAGCACCGTATCGAGCATCTCGCGGTGCTGCGCCGTGACGCAGCACAGAGGCTCAAGCTCCGGCCGGCCGCGCATCCCGAGCAGCAGCGGCGCCATTTTGATCGCTTCCGGCCGCGTGCCGAAAACCGTCAGAATCCGGATCTTTTTCATCGTTTCCCCACCCTGTTTTCCGTTTGGGTATATCATACACCATTCGCGCGCACAGGTCAAACACGGGGGAAAAGCGGCTGCGCGGCATTCCCGGCAATTTTGCAGAAAAATTAGAGAAAGCACTTGACAAATCGGATTTTTTTCGGTAAACTAATAATACACTAATTTTGTATACAATAAAGGAGAAATTAAGATGAAAAAGTATGTCTGTCAGGTTTGCGGCTATGTTTATGAAGGAGAAAACCCGCCTGAAAAATGTCCCGTCTGCGGAGCGCCGGCATCGAAATTCGCCGAGCAGGGCGGCGGCGCCCTTGCCTGGGCGGACGAGCACCGCATCGGAGTCGCGCAGGGCGTTGATTCCGAAGTGCTCGAGAGGCTGAGGAATAATTTCAACGGCGAATGCATGGAAGTCGGGATGTATCTTGCCATGTCGCGTCAGGCGGACAGAGACGGCCTGCCGGAAGTCGCGGAGGCCTACAAGCGCATTGCTTACGAGGAGGCCGACCACGCCTCGAGGTTTGCGGAGCTGCTGGGCGAGGTGGTTTACGCGGATACGAAAAAGAATCTGGAAGCGCGCGTCGAGGCCGAGTACGGCGCCCGCGCGGGCAAAAAGCAGATCGCGACACGCGCCAAGGAGCTTGGATACGATGCCATCCACGACACCGTTCACGAGATGTGCAAGGACGAGGCACGGCACGGGAAGGCGTTCCAGGGTCTGCTCAAGCGGTATTTTTAACGGCTGCCGGGTCAGCCGACCATAAGAAACAAGCGGGAGTGCAGGGGGGATTCTTGAAATCCGGAGGATTTTCAAGAATCCCCCCGCATTTATTGCCCTTCGCGCGCCGGGAATGGGCTGGGGATGGGCGCAATGGGAAACAGAAAGAATTTTTGTGCGGCTTGGCTGCGAAACCGGGTCTTCAGACAGCGCGGGACATGCGTTTTACTGCGCATAGGTCTTTGGAATAATCGGTTAAACTGATTTTTATGATGCCGGATTGAAATTGGCATCAGAGAGTTTGACCTTCTCCATGACCTTAATTTCATGGATTATGCGGTGAAACCGCCGTTCCGAGGGTCGGTTTCGTCTGCCAAGTCGGTTTTTATCAAAATATCTGATGATAATTCGTTTTTTTTGTCGGAAATCGTTGAATAAAATAGCAAGATACCCTATAATTTAGTAATAGGCGCTTAACGTGAAGGAGGGATTTACTTGCAGCCTGTCGATATCGCAGAGATCCAACGGCTAATTGAAAAGCTTGACGGGGTTATGTCCTCCAAACTTTCCACCGATGAGAATGGAGAGCTGTGTGAAATTCATATTCTGGCCGACAAGGCCCGGGCGCCGAAGCAGCTTTCAAGGGATATTCAGTCTGCCATCGCGGCCTCAACAGGCCACAACGTTGAACACCGGATCATCAGCATCGCACAGATCGACGACGATTCTGTCTGCGAGCAGGAACGCCTCCGGATTATCAGCATTGATCTTTCTATCAGCGGAGACGTCTTTAAGGCAAGCGTCACGCTTTCATACAAATCAGATTTCTTCACAGGAAGCGCCTCCTCCATCAACGCCCCGTCGGGCCGCTATACCGCCGTAGCCGGAGCCTGCCTGAGCGCCGTGCACAACTACATAAAGGCATCCCCGTTCTGCCTGACAGACGTTCAGAAATTCAGGATTGCCAGCACGGAGGAAATCAATGTCGCAGTCTGCCACATGAGTCACGGCAAGGACAGGATACTCACGGGAACGGCCATTGTATACGGCGACGAATATGGCGCCATTGTCAGGGCCACACTCGATGCCGTCAACAGGGCGCTCTTAGTCCTGCCCGATTAATCAGCTGTCAATATGAGCCGCAGCGAAGCGAAGCGGAAACAGCCTGCCCGTTTTTAGCGTAGTGGGCAGAGTACTCCAAAAGGAGGCTGTTTCCATGTTACGTAAGGTTTTAATAGCTGTCAGCGCCATCGCAGGTCTTGTCCTGTCAAGCGGCGCTCTTTGGAAGATCATGTAACTTTTGATCCTGCGCGTACACATAACTGCGGCTCGTATTGCCTTTTAATTTTTCACTAATCGGAACGACAAAAAAACCAAAGGGAAGCACATATGGGAAAGCCTCGGGAAAACGTGGAAAAAATTTATATGGGGCTGATCATTGCAGCGGGCTTTTTTCTTTTGGTGTATCTCTCCGTGGCAGCCCCGATCCGAACAAACCTGTTCTCCGTCGTCTTTTTATGCGTACTGGGCATTATTGCCGAGACTCAGACAGTCTCGATCAGCAAAGAAAACTCCGTTTCCATCACGATCGCGATCATCATCTGCACAATGCTTACCTGCGGTGAGACCGCGGCGGCTTGGGTGGCGGCGCTCTCGGTGCTCGGCACCTTTACAAAGGTGCGCGGTGAAGGGTATCGCCATATTTTTAACATCCGGCCCGAAGCCACGCTTTTCAACATGTCGAGTTACGCCCTCGGCCTTTTTTTGGCTGCGACGACCTATCGGTTGCTCGGCGGGGAGGTGCTGGCGGGCGGCTCTTCATTTGGCCGCGTGATGGGGCAGATCAATCGTTTTGCCCTGCCGCTGGTGGTTTCCATCTTTGTGTTCGTAATGGCCAATACCATCATCGTCGCGCTTTATATCTCAATTAAACAGGGCGAGAGCCTTCTGCGGATCTGGGTTTCGTACCTGCTGTGGTCGGTGCTCAGCCTTTTTTTTGTCGGGCTGCTGGGCGTGATCATCACGGCGATCTATGTATCCTACGGCTATTTTCTCGTCGTGGTCTTTTTCGCGCCGTTCGTCCTTGCGCGCTATGTCTTCAGTATCTATAAGGATCTGCAGGAAAACTACCTTGAAACCGTTATGAGCCTTGCGGCGGCAATAGAAACCAAGGATATTTACACGATCGGCCACTCGAGGCGTGTCGAATATTATTGCAGCATCACCGCCAATGAAATGAAGCTTCGCCCGAAACGCTGCGAGGTGCTGAAATATGCCGCACTGCTGCACGATATCGGAAAAATCGGAATCAAGGATGAGATTCTCAATAAGCCCTCGAGGCTTTCGCGTGAGGAAATCGACGTGATCAGGCTGCATCCGGATAAGGGCGCGCACATCATCGAAGATATCGAATTTCTCTCGAAATCGGTGGAAATCATCCGCTCGCATCACGAGCGCTACGACGGCAGCGGTTATCCCAGGGGGCTCACAGGCAAGGATCTTCCCGTTGAGTCCATGATCCTTATGGTATCCGACAGCTACGACGCCATGACCTCCGACAGGCCTTACCGCAAGGCTCTGAGCCATGAGCAGGCGATCTTGGAGCTTCACTTGGGCACCGGCACGCAATTCTGCCCTGAGGTTGTCGTTGCGTTTGAATCTGCAATGAAGAAGAGGGGAAACAAGCCATATGTTATTTGAAGCGGCCGTTGCAGGGCTGGTATTTGGTCTGATTGCCGGCGGAAGCATCGCCCGCTTGCTTGATATGCCGCTCAAGGGCCTGTGGCTGCTGATCGGCTCCGTTTTGCTGAGCGTTTTGCCCAAGGCCGCTTTTGCCGCCGCGCTGCTGTCGCAGCTGGGTACGCCCGGCGCGCTGTGCTTTACGCTGATCCGTTACGGCCTGCTTCTGGCATTTGTGGCGGTGAATATCCGCTGCCTCTCGGTGGTGGTGATCGGCGCCGGAGGCTTTCTCAATATGCTCGTGACCCTTGCAAACGGCGGTAAGATGCCCGTTATCGCATCTGCGCTCTCCATGGCGCCGCACGACGCCGGCAACCTGCTGCTGAGCCGCGGCGATGTTTTGTGCTACACCGTCGCCGGTGCGGGCACCCGTCTTTTTTTCCTGTGCGACAGGATGGCGATCCCGGCGCTCGACATCGGCCGGATCGCCACTGATTTTGCCAGTGTGGGCGATCTTCTGATTGCCGCGGGCACTTTTCTGCTTGTGGCGACACTGATGAAGCCGAGGTTTTTCACACGGATTGCGGCGAAGCTCAAAAGGGCGTAAAAGCGGCCGCAGATGGGCTCCGTTTGGGGCTGGTCTTTAGCAGCCGAAGCGATATTGTCCAGGTGGAGCGATGAAATATGTTAACGAATTTTGATGTAAAAGAAATAAAGCCCGAGCACCTTCATGCTGCACTGGGCCTTGTTTGGAAAGTCTTTTCCGAATTTGAGGCTCCGGAATATTCTGATGAGGGCATAC
>JARLHS010000127.1 GCA_031292115.1 Clostridia bacterium
AGCGGTGCAGGGCTTCGGCAACGTGGGCGGAGTAGCGGCGAGGCTTCTCTATAAAGAGGGCTGCAAAATCATTGCGGTCAGCGATGTATCCGGCGGCCTTTACCGCAAGGACGGCCTTGATATCGACGCCGTCGCCGACTATCTGAGTGAAGGCCCTGGCAAACTGCTCAAAGACTACGAAGGCTCGGACACAAAGCATATTACAAACGAGGAGCTGCTGACCTGCGACTGCGAGATTCTGGTGCCCGCGGCGATGGAAAATCAGATCAACAGCAGCAACGTGGACAAAATCCGCGCGAAGATCATCGTTGAAGCCGCGAACGGGCCGACGACGGTGGAGGCGGACAAAATCCTGAATGCAAGGGGCGTTTGCATTGTACCGGATATCCTCGCGAATTCCGGAGGCGTCGTGGTATCCTATTTCGAGTGGGTTCAGAACATCCAGTCTCTCACATGGGACGAGGAGGAAGTCAACCGCACGCTCGAGAAGATCATGATCCGGGCGTTCAACGAGGTATGGGAAAGAACCGTTGGGAAGAAGACCACGATGCGCATGGGCGCCTACATGGTCGCGCTTCAGCGGATCGTCGAGGCGAAAAAGATCCGGGGGATTTTCCCGTAATGCATCGGCCCGCCGGCATAAAAAGATGAATTGAAACCCTTGATTTTCAGAGATTTTACAGGTATAATGGATCTGTAATTAGTATATCTAATGGAGCAATTAAAGAGATCTTCGTCTATTGTGTCGAAATGAATTCGTATGTGACCAAAGATTCAGACGGCCGGTGAGTATCAGGCATTTCAGAGACAATCGGGTTGTCCGATGAGGTTATCAATACATTTTAAAGGAGTGTTTCAAATGGCAGAGAAGCAAGACCTCGTTATGAACGGCTCGGGAATTACCGACATCGGGTTCCCCGGGTGGCCACAGTTTGCACAAGAGACCTTTACGGATATCCTCGAGCCGCTGAGAACCGGCAAGGTCAATTACTGGACAGGCAAAAAGGGCATGGAATTTGAACAAATGTGGGCGGAATGGGTCGGAGCGAAAATGGCGGTCTCCTGCACCAACGGCACGTCGGCATTACATATCGCCATCGGCAGCCTCGGCATCGGCCCGGGCGACGAAGTAATCGTCCCCTCCTATTCCTTCATCGCCTCCTCGTTTTCGATCGTGCAGGCCGGCGCCATCCCCGTCTTCGCCGATGTCTCCGAAGACCACACCATCGACCCGAAGGGGATCGAGAAGCTGATCACGAAAAGGACAAAGGGCATTATCGTCGTACATCTGTACGGTGTTGTGTGCGACATGGAGCCGATCCTTGAAATCGCCAAAAAGCACGGGCTCAAGGTGATCGAGGATTGCGCACAGTGCATCGGCGGTGAATACAAGGGCAAGAAAGTCGGCACCATCGGCAACGCGGGCTGCTTCAGCTTCTGCCAGAGCAAGCATTTCACCACCGGCGGCGAAGGCGGCATGGTTGTGACCAATGACGAGGATCTCGGGTGGGAATTCCGTTCTTTCAGAGATCACGGCTATGACGTGAGGGCGAGAATGAACCTGCTGGCACTCGAGGAGAAGCTGCCGTATATTCACAACCGGGTCGGCTTCAATTACCGCATGAACGAGCTGCAGTCGGTGATCGGCATCAACGAGCTCAAGCGGCTTGACAACTGGAACCTGCTCAGGAGAAGGAAATACGCCGCGATGTATGACAAGGCGTTTGCCGGGCTTACGGGCGTAAAGGCGCTGCCGGTCAATACGCCGGAGCGCAAAAACGCATACTGGTGGTACCCGATGCTGCTGGATATCGACCGGCTCGACTGCAAGGCGCCGGATTTCCTGCACGACCTTGCGGCGCTCAATATCCCCTGCTACGGCATCCAATGGCCGGAAGCATATGAAGAGAAGGCCTACAAGGATCACAACGGCTTCGGCTCCGCGAAATTCCCGTTTGAATCCGCCGAATACACCGACCCTGAATCGGTGAAGTATTCCGAGACGCTTTGCGCCACGGCAAACCACCTGCGCGACCTCACCGTCTGCCTTTTCCTGCATCCGTCGTGGGAGGAATGCCATATCGAGCGGTGCATCGAGGGCTTCAAGGCGACGCTTGCGAAGCATCTGAAGTAACCCCAAAATTTCGACAGACTGGTGGCAAAAATGATGAATATTCTCGCAGTCGGGTGCCACCCGGACGATCTCGAGATCGCCTGCTTCGGCACGCTTGCGAAATACGTACAGGCGGGGGACCGCGTGGTGCTGTGCCATGTCGCCAACGGCGACAAAGGCCACGCCGTGATTCTGCCGCCCGAGCTCAGGGAGATCCGCACAAAAGAAGCTGAGGAGGCCGGCAGGCTCATCGGCGCCGCGCAGGTCATCAATCTGGATGTCCCCGATTTGATGGTGGATTCCAAGAACGAAGAGCTCATCAAAAAAATGGTCGGCGTCATCCGGCAATTTAGGCCCGATGTCATCATCACCCACAGCCCGACGGATTATATGAAGGATCATGTCGAGGTATGCCGGCTGGTCTTTGACGCCAGCTTCAATTCCAGCGTGCCGCATTACTGCCCGGAGATCCCGGCTTACCCGCCCATCGTCCCGATCTATTATATGGATACGCTGGCGGGCGTGGATTTCATGCCGAGCGAATATGTGGATATCACCGGCACGATTGAGCTCAAGCTCAGGGCGCTGGCCTGCCACGAAAGCCAGATCAAATGGATGCTGGAGCATGACAAGGTCGATTTTATCGATTTTGTGCGCACGGTTTCAAAATTCAGAGGGTTCCAATGCGGGGCAGGCTATGCGGAAGGCTTTACAAGATGCGCCGTCTGGCCCCGTGTGACCGCCGGGACGCGGCTGCCATAAGGAGAACATAAATCGTACAAAGGAGGCACAATCAATTGGATTTTTTTGATACGGTAAAGGGTTCCATGCTCGAAGGCTTTCTGCCGGCGGGATGGGATATGAAAAAGATCGACCGCTGCTGCTCGGCGGCGCCGGAAACGGCCGAAGAAAGCCAGCCATTCTGGAATAAGGGCTTCACGCCGGTGAAATGCGACAATCTCTACGACTTCAGCATGATGATGGGGCATGAAATCGCCCTTGAAATCAAAAAGGCCCGCGACGAGGGGCGCAAACTGATCATGATCTTCCCCGTCGGGCCGATGGGCATGTACAAATGGGTCATCTATTTCCTCCGGGAGTGGAATGTCGGCTGCGGGCACGTATACGGCTTCAACATGGATGAGTGGAGCGACGGCGAGGGCAACACCCTTGAGTCTTCCAACCCGGCATCCTTCCAATACGCGATGGAAAACTCCTTTTACGGCCCGCTTGGTCAGCTGACGATCCCGGCGGATCAACGCAATTTCGCGACCAGAGCGAATCTGCCGTCATATCCCGATAAGATCGCCGCCCTGAAAGCGGACGGCGCGAAGATGGATACGATTTATGGGGTCGGCAGGATGTGCCATGTCGCCTTTTGGGAGCCCTTCCTCGCGGCCGAATTCGCCTCGGCGGAAGAGTGGAAAAAGGCGCCGTACCGGCTCGGGACGCAGCTTCATCCGCTCACGGTTGAGCAGAACGCGATTACGAGCTTCAAGAGCAGGACTCCGCTGGTGCCCTGCCGTGCAAATACGATCGGGCCGGGGCTGTTCCTGCAAAGCGACCGCATGATCGGCGGCTGCGACGGAGCCTTCAATCGCGGCATGCAGTGGCAGGGGATGTCGTTCTGGATGACGCTGCGCTACGGCCCGGATATCTGGGTGACCTCGAGCTTCGTGCCGACGATCGCGGGGAAACTGTTTTATCTCAAGGAGCTTGCCGGCCCGCTTGTGGCGGAATGCAATTAAGGATGAGGAAGGCGTGAATGCGATATGAAGGTCAGATGGGGAGTAATCGGTGCCGGAGGCATCGCGGACAGAAGAACGATACCCGGTCTTATGCTTGCTGAAAATGCAGAGCTTGCCGCCGTCATGGAAATAAACATGGAGCTTGCCGAAAAGCTCCGCGCAAAATACGGCGCCGCCGCGGCATACGACAGTGCTGAAGGGCTGATCAACGACTCAAACGTGGATGCCGTCTATATCGCTTCGCCGGTGCTTTTCCACACCGGGCAGGCGGAGCAGGCAATCGCCCTCGGCAAGCCGCTGCTCGTCGAGAAACCGATTGCGCTGACTTCAAAGCAGGGCGACGCCATCGTGAAGCTCTGCAGCGAAAAGAAGCTCCCGGCGGCCACGGGCTTCATGATGCGCTACCACGCCTATCACGCGAAAATGAGAGAGATCGTCATCAGCGGAATGCTCGGCCAGGTCGTTTCCTGCCGGGCGCAGCTCACCTGCTGGTACCCGGACATACCGGGCAACTGGAGGCAGCAGACGGCGACCTCCGGCGGCGGCTCGCTGATGGATATGGGCGTGCACTGCATCGATCTGATCCAGTATATCACGGGCGGCAAGGCAAAAAGAGTCGCAGCACTCACGGGCACGAAGACCTTCCATTATGAGGTGGAGGATTCGGCTTCCATGATCTTTGAAACAGATAAGGGAGCCTTCTGCTACGTGGATTCCAATTTCAACATCCCCGACGCCGCGGCGAAATGCCGGCTTGAGATCTACGGCACGCAGGGCAGCATGCTTGCGGAAGGCACCATCGGCCAGGTGGAGGGCGGCACCCTGAGCGTCGTTCTCTCGGACGCGGCGCTAGGCTACGACGCGAAACAGGACAGAGTCGACGTCACCCCGGTGAACGTGGCAGTCGAATTCGGCAATATGTACACCCGAGAGATCGAATCCTTCAGCCGGTCGATCCTCACCGGAAGCCCTGTCGAAGTCCCGATTGAAGACGCGGTGCAGGTACAGCGCGTCGTAGAGGCGGCGTACGAGTCTTCGAAGAACGGTATGTTTGTCAATCTGTGACTGCGCTTATACTATTTTCTTTTTTATCGGTAGATAATATCTACCGATAAATGCCGCCGCGTTTTGCGGCGGGCGGCGGCTCGCCGCCGAGAAAAG
>JARLHS010000128.1 GCA_031292115.1 Clostridia bacterium
AGCGAAAAAAGCGGTGGCCCGTCTGGCTTGAGCGGCAAAGAGGTATTCCATTATCAATTATCATATCGAGCAGATTACCCATCTGAAATAGCGTAGAGCCTGCTATTCCCCCATTAAACTGCGGATATAATTCCACAGTTTAATGGCTGCCGCAGAGTGGCCGGCAAAGATATGCGCTATTGCGAATGTCCGGCGAATAATAGTATAATACTATCATAACAGTTGGAAAAGCGGAAGTCTCTTCCGAAGTATATGGCTGTAAAGGCGGTGGTTCTCCTGAATGAAAATTACGGCGTCTGTGTGGGGTTTCTTTTGCCTCATCCGCCCATTGCCGTGCCCGAGGTAGGGCGGGGCAGAGAAAACGACGCGGCCGCAACGCTGCGCTCTTACCGCACCGCGGCCGACGAGATCGAGCGGCTCAGGCCGGATACGGTCGTGCTCCTGTCGCCGCATGCCCCGATGTTCAGCGATTACGTCTTTATCTATGACGCGCCGATGCTCGAAGGCGGGCTGGAGCAATTCGGCGCGCGCGGCCTCAAGCTGCGCTTCGAGCAGGATACCCCGCTGCGCGACGAGCTGCTGCGGCTGATGGCGGAGGAAGGAATCCCGGGCGGGGGGCTCAGCTGCGGCGAGATGCACCGCCATGGCATCAGCGGCGCGCTTGACCACGGCTGCGTTGTGCCGCTCTATTATCTCGGGGCCGGATACGCATCCTTCAATCTGGTGGCGATGTCGTGCTCGGGGCTCGACATGCAGCGCCTTTACCGGCTAGGCAAGCTGATCGCGCAGGCGGCCGCGAACGCAGGCCGCCGCGTATGCGTCGCCGCGAGCGGGGATATGTCCCACAAGGTGAATGAGCAGAGCCCCTACGGCTTCTGCCCCGAGGGTGCGCAGTTCGACGCGCTTGTCGCCGGCGCGCTGCAGGAAGCCGACCTGCCCGCGCTGCTCGCAATCGACCCGTCGGTGCGCGAAAAGGCCGCAGAATGCGGATACCGCTCGCTCGTGATCCTCTGCGGCGCATTCGACGGTATAAAGCCACAGGTAACGCTGCTCTCAAACGAGGCGCCGTTCGGCATCGGCTACTGCGCGGCTGTTTTCACATCGGGGCCCGGCGGCGCACCCGACGCGTTTGAAGCCGCGCGCCGGCTCGCCACGGCCGGCCGGCATGAAAGCCCGCAAGTGAAGATCGCTCGTGAAACGCTTGAGACGTATGTGCGCACCCACAAAGCACCGGAGCCCGGGCACTTCAAGGCGCTTTACGGCGATGAAAAGGGCCTCTTCGACCGGCAGGCGGGCGTCTTCGTTTCGCTGAAAATAAGCGGAGCGCTTCGCGGATGCATCGGCACCACCGCGCCCACGACGGGCTGCGTGGCGCAGGAGATCACCCGCAACGCAGTCTGCGCGGGAGCACAGGACCCGCGCTTCGATCCGGTGGAGGCAGACGAGCTCGCATTTCTCGATTACAGCGTCGATGTGCTTTCGCAGTCGGAGCCGGTGCGCTCAAGGGACGAGCTCGACCCGGAGAAATTCGGTGTGATCGTGCGGCACGGCGGGCGCAGCGGCCTGCTGCTGCCCGACCTTGAGGGTGTGGAGACCGTTGACCGGCAGCTTGAAATTGCCTGCCGCAAAGCGGGAATCGACCCGAAGGGTGATTTCGAGATCCGCAGATTCACGGTAACGCGGTACCGCTGAGAGGCAGGCGGCAAGTTTGAAAGATCAAACTTTCAAACGGGAGTTTTGCCCTTGGGCGCCGTACGGCATGGCGCGAATTTGCCTCGCGTCCTCTGGCCGCGATGAAAAATCGGGCAAACATCCCGCTTCGGCGCAAAAGGATGGTTATAATATGGCTGGGCATCCGGCGATGTTTTTTGAAGAGACCGGCGGCGGGGATGTGCTCTGCGCGCTCTGCCCGCAGAGCTGCGCCCTTAAAGCAGGCCAGACCGGGCTGTGCCTTGCGCGCGCAAACGACGCGGGCCGTCTTGTTTCGCTCAATTATGGGCGCGTTTCTGCGCTGGCGCTCGACCCGATTGAAAAAAAGCCGCTCAGGCGGTTTTTCCCGGGCAGCATGATTCTTTCCGCGGGAAGCTTCGGGTGCAATTTCAAATGCCGCTTCTGCCAGAACTGGAGTATTTCTCAGCAGGAGCCGCCGCTGCGGGAGCTTACCGCACAGCAGCTTGCGCGGCTCGCACGCGAAACAGTGCCCGACGGAAATATCGGCCTTGCCTTTACCTACAACGAGCCGCTTGTGTGGTTTGAGTTCGTTTATGACTGCGCACGCCTCAACCGAGAGCAGGGGCTCAGGAACGTGCTCGTCACGAACGGCTATGTCAACCCCGGGCCGATGGCGGAGCTACTGCCCTATATCGACGCGATGAATATCGATCTCAAGGCGTTTTCTCCCGGGTTTTACCGCTCCGTCTGCTCCGGGCGCCTTGAGCCGGTGATGGAGACGATCGCGCAGTGCGCCGCCGCGTGCCATGTGGAGGTGACGACGCTGCTCATCCCGGGCCTCAACGACTCCGCGCAGGAGGTCGCCGCGCTCGCAAAGTGGCTCGCGGGTATTTCGCCAGAGCTCCCGCTGCACCTGACGCGCTATCACCCCGATTACCGCATGACCGCGCCGCCCCAGCCCGGGCGGGAGCAGATTTTTGAGCTCGCCGGGCTTGCACGGCAGAGCCTGCGCTATGTTTACTGCGGCAACTGCTGATGCCAAAGCGGCTGCGGGTGTTTCCCCATGTGGATCGCATCAGAATCAGGGCGCAAGGCGCGCGGCGACATGCCGTCAGGTTCATCGTGGAGAAACCGTGGTGGAATCGCTGTTTTTGCCGCCGCCGAAGGCGGGGCGCAAAAAAACGCCGCGTTTTTTCAAGACAAGTATTGCACCGCTCTCAATGCGGCGTATAATAATGATTTGTAGCTAAGATCGGATGTGTGCTCATGCGCATTGCGGTTGCGGGCGGGCAGGGCGGCGTCTGACGACAGGGCCGCATGCGCTGTATCATACAGATTCCAATCAAAAAAATATTTGGAATCTGTATGAGAGCCGCTCCTGTACATACGGAATCTGAAAAGCAGCTCCGGGGCTAACGCGCGCCGCTAAAGCCGCGGGCTGACCGGAGCACGTGTCACCACGGGTAAAATATCGCGAAAGGTACCTGAAGCCTATGAAAATCAACGGCGAGTATTATCGCACGATCTGGGTGAAAAAAGGCGACGACAGGGTGGTGCAGGCCATCGACCAGCGCCGCCTGCCGCACAGGGTCGTCATCGAAGACCTGCGAAGCGCAGCGGACGTGGCGGCCTCCATCCGCGAGATGCATGTGCGCGGGGCGGGGCTCATCGGCGCCGCGGCCGGGTACGGCATGTACCTTGCGGCACTGCAAGCCCCGCGCGAATCGGAGGAAGCCTTTATGAAGGTGCTCGCCGCCGACGGTAACAGCCTCATCGCCACGCGCCCCACGGCAGTCAACCTCGAGTGGGCCGTTCAGCGCGCACTGCGTGAGATCGGCTGTGCCGACGGCATCGACGCGAAAATCGCCGCCGCGCGCCGCACGGCCGACGCAATCGCCGATGAGGATGCCGACTCCTGCCGCCGGATCGGCGAATCCGGCGTGAAGCTCATCGAGGAGATCGCGGCGCGCAAGGGTGGAGAGCCCGTCAACATCCTCACGCACTGCAACGCGGGGTGGCTCGCGTTTGTCGATTACGGCACCGCGACGGCGCCTGTTTACGAGGCGCAGCGGCGCGGCATCCGCGTGCACGTTTATGTGGATGAAACGCGCCCGCGCTGCCAAGGCGCGCAGCTCACCGCGTTCGAGCTCGGGCAGAGCAATGTTCCGCACACGATCATCGCCGACAATGCCGGCGGGCATCTGATGCAGCACGGCATGGTGGATATGGTGATCGTGGGCAGCGACCGCACGACCTGCACAGGCGACGTCGCCAACAAGATCGGCACCTACCTCAAGGCAGTAGCCGCGCACGAAAACCATGTGCCATTTTACGTCGCGCTGCCCTCCTCCACCATCGACTGGTCGCTGCGCGACGGCGTCAGGGAAATCCCAATCGAGACACGCGACGAAAACGAGATCAAATACATTACGGGCATCAACGCGCAGGGCAATATCGAAACCGTCCTCATCACCCCCGAGGGCAGCCCGGCCGCGAATTACGGCTTCGACGTGACGCCCGCGCGGTATGTCACGGCGCTCATCACCGAGAGGGGCGTCTGCGCCGCGACGGAGGAAGGCATCCGGGGACTTTTCCCGCACGGCGGGGCGCACGGGTAGAGGCCACCGAGAAAGATCACCTGCGGTAAAATCAGAGCCGTTTGCCGGCTGCCGAAAGCTATTGTTAAACCGTTGAGCATTCAGTAAATACACAAAAGTGTTTTGTTCTGCATGAATGACTATTGCCGCTCAGGCCGCGGCAGGCCCTTTCTTTTTGCATGGCGGCAAAAAGAAAGCAAAAAACGTCTGCCGAAGCGCCGGCAAAATCGCTCGGCACAACAGATCTCTCCGTTGGAACTATCTCGCTCAAAACGGCGTCAAACTCGCCGGCGCTCAAACAATGACGCCGTTTTGTCGCCTTCGGCGACCGCTCGGCAACCGCCGTAAATTGATTCTGCGCCTCGCGATAGAAGTGCCGGCGATCCTACGAAAGCCCTCTGCGGCCTGAGCGGCAAAACAACTGTTTATTAAGATTTTATAGATAGATCACGAAATACTGTTATGCATGTTTCTGGGATTGATTCATTGTAGGCAGGCAATTGGCTTCCGCATCGGCGGCAGCCGGACAATCAATATACGGGAGGAAGATCATCTATGTCATTTTACGCTTTGGATACCAAGACGGCCGTCGACTATGTCATGGGGCGCCCGGCTCTCGGGCGGTTCTTTCCGAAAGGCTCGAGCACGACGGCGCGAGAGATCGGCGACGGCAACCTCAACCAGGTTTTCATCATCCGCAGCGGCGCGGCTTCCGTCATCCTCAAGCAGGCGCTGCCCTATCTTCGCGTGGCGGGCGATTCGTGGCCGCTCACGCAGGAACGCATGCGCTTTGAAACGCAGGCGCTGGAGCTCGAAGCGCGCCTTGCGCCCGGGCTCACCCCGCAGATCTACGACACCGACCCGGAGATGGAGCTTGTCGTCATGGAAAACCTCGAGGGCCTCGAGGTGATGCGCAAGCCTCTCGTCGAGCGCGCGCGCTTCCCGAAATTCGCCGGGCAGATATCGGATTTTCTCGCGCGCACGCTGTTTTTTACCTCCGACCTGTATCTGACGGGCGTTGAAAAAAAGCGGCTTCAGGCGAGGTACATCGACCCCGACATGACCAAGATCCAGGAGGATTTCGTCTTTACCAACCCGTTCATGGAGTCCCCGGACAACAACTGGGATCCGCTCATCGACGCCGAGGTGCAGGCCGTTCGCCGCAACGGCGCGCTCAAGATCGCCATAGCCGAGATGAAGGAAGGCTACATGACGCACGGGCAGTCGATCATCCACAGCGACCTGCACACGGGCAGCATCATGCTCAATGAGGACGACATGCGCGTCATCGACCCGGAATTCTGCTTCTGCGGGCCGATGGGCTTCGATATCGGCGCGTTGCTTGAAAACATCGTGCTCAACTGCCTGTCGCATTTTGCCCATACGGCAGACCCTGCACAGCGCGCGGAATATCAGAATTATCTGCTCGACATGGTGCGCGACGTCTGGAACTTATTTGCACAAAAGTTCGACGCGCTCTGGGCGGAAAACCCCAAGGGCGACCTCATGCCCGTGAAATACTGGGATTATCCCGACGGCGAGCGGGATTTCGCGCTCTTTAGGCAGCGCTATATCCGCAGACTGCTGCAGGATACCGCCGGATACGGCGGTTGCAAGATGCTGCGCCGCATGATGGGGATCGTGAACGTCTGGGATATCTCGAGCATCGCCGACCCCGAAAAGCGCGCCGAATGCGAGCGAATGGCCATCCACATCGGCTCGCGGTGGGTGCTCGAGCATAAAAAGTACGAAGCTATCGGCGACTATCTCTCCGTGGTGCGCGAAGAGGCCGGCCTCTGACCGCACGTGCGGGGCGCGTGCTTTTGAGAGACGGCGGCCATCATTTAATCAGAAGAAATATGATGGTCAGACTGTCTCATGATATGGCTTCAATATCATATCCAAAGACATGGCTGCGGGGGGTTGAAAATCCGATGGATCTTCAACCCCCCGCAGCCCTTTTTTGCCGGCTCCGCAAAAAGGATTCTTCTGTTCGATTTCCTGCGGAGCGGCTGACCGCTCTATGTCACAGGATGCTTGTGGTAAACCCCGTGCCGTCCACCTCCGCGGCATCGACGATCGACAGGATCGCGCCCGGGTCGATATTCAGAATCCTGTATTTTAACTCGGGAAGGTGCGCAAGCGCCACGACGCAGTAAAGCATATTGCGAGCACCGCCCGTGAAACTCCGCCCGCTGAGTATGGTCGCGCCGCGCTTGATGTTGGCGTTGATATAATCATAGACCTCCTGTTTATCCGTCATGACAAACAGGATTTTCTTCTTTGACAGGCCGTGGATAACCTTATCCATGACCAAGGACGAGATGTACATTGAAATCACTGTGTA
>JARLHS010000129.1 GCA_031292115.1 Clostridia bacterium
CGCCGCGCCCCGGAGGCCGCGCGCAGAAACGTGAATGAGCCCCCGCCCCGGGCAGCGCCGCCGCGTGCCGCCCCCCCGCTGCGCTCGCCGTTCGCTTCCGCTTTCAATCTTTCGGACGACAGCGACCAGATCATACTCGCCGCGATCCTTTTCCTGCTTTACAGGGACAAGGCGGATCCGTGGCTGATGATCGCGCTGGTATACATATTTTTCGCATAGGCGGCGGTTTCGCTGCCTATGCGTCTTTTTCAGGCCGCCTGCAAAAGGTCGGCCTGCCGCGTTTGGCATGATGCAGCTCGCATTCGCGGCAGCAGCCGTGGCGCTTGCATTTTATCTTCGGGCAGGGGCAGTCTTTCTTTTCCTCCATGGTTTCACTCCATTCATACAGCCGGCATCCGTCGCGGGATTACCCCGCCGCCCACAAAACGAACGGTATCGTGATAATCGAAAGCAGCGTCGAGACGGCAATCAGTTTGGACGGAAGCACGGTATCCTTGCCGAACATTTCCGCGAAAAGCGCCGTATTGCCCGCGATCGGGCAGGCGACCTGGATCAGGCAGGCGTACAGCATGGCCCCGTGCAGGCCCAGCAGCCGCAGGGCGGCCACCGCGGCGAGGGGGATCAGCAGGTTGCGCAGCGCCACTACGGGCCAGAGGTATTTCTCCCGCCAGATGCCGCTGAGGTTCCTCTGCGAGATCATCACGCCGATGGCGATCAGTGAAAGCGGCGCATTGACCAGCGCGATATCATTGAGCGGTGTGAAAATCTGCGCCGGCAGCTGCACGGAGCAAAAGAAAAACAGGATGCCGACGGCGATGGCGCAGACGTTCGGGTTGATCAGCGCTTTTAAAACGAGGCGGCGGTTCTCCTTTGAGGCCTGCCCGCTTTGAAAAATCAGCACGCCGTGTGTCCAAATAAAAAGATTGAAGACGGCAAGATAGGCCGTGCCGTAAAAAACCCCACTGCTGCCGACAAGCACCTTGAGCAGCGGCAGGCCCATGAATCCGCAGTTGGAGTAAGTAACCGCATACCGGAGGATAGCCCGGTAGCCCTCGGGCACACGCTTGCCGAAAATCAGCCGTGCCAGCGCGATGGAGAAAAAATGCACCCCCACCGCCGAAACCGCGGCGATCAGCAGCCCGTCGGCCAGAACGGGCGAATAGTTCATCTGCATCGAAGTGAAGATCACGCAGGGGTTGATTACATACATCAGCAGCCAGGTGATATCTTTGGTACCCGCCTGGGTGATTTTCCCGCTTTTTCCGACGGCGAAACCGACAGCCAAAAAGGCAAAAAGCAGGAGAACCTGATTGATAACAACGGAGAACGCCATGACAGCTAAAATCCTTTCAGGCCTTCGGGAAGCCCCCGTATAAAACCCATTGTTCTATTTGATGCTGATCTGTGTATCTCACACAAATCAATGACTTCGCGCTCTGTTGGCAGGCATTTTCATAATGCCAATCCCCAACAAAACCGGTCTGCCTATTCGGCTCCGGCACTGTCGGCTTCAGGGGAAACAAATTTGACAACCTCGATGGAGGGATCAAGCTCAAGCCAGTTGATCGCAGGGGCGTAATCCTGCGCATAGACGACCCGCTTCACTCCGCTGGTGATGATCAGCTTCTGGCATTCCGGGCAGGGCATATGCGTGACATACATGGCAGCCCCTTCGCGTTCAAGCGGCGCGACTTCAAGCAGGCAGTTCATCTCCGCGTGAATGGTCCTGACGCAGTGGCCGTTGATCATGTAACAGCCGTCTTCGTCACAATGCGGCAGCCCTTTCGGGCTTCCGTTGTACCCCGTGCCCTTTATCCTCTTATCCTTCACAAGAACTGCGCCGACATGAAGCCTTGGGCAGGTGCTTCTCTCGCTTACTTCAAAGGCGATATCCATAAAATAAGTGTCCCAGTCTTTTCTCATCCATCTTCCCTCCCCGACGATATATGTTCTATTATACTATCATTCAATACACCTGCGCAATAGCACATGTCTGTCGAATGCCGCCAGGCGGCAGGCTGAAAGCTCTGCGGCATGGGGCTTTTTCAGCCGCCGCATTTTTCGCGCTCCCAACCTTATACGATCCCCCATTGCCGCATGGCGTGCTTGACAGTTTCTGCGGTACCGGGGAGATGATTTTATGCATTTACACACACTTTACAGGACGTATATATAAATTTTACAATTGAATTGACTTCAATTCATAATACATCTATAATTGAGGGGAATGTTCGTTATATCCACTAAATTTAAGAGCCATTTTTTAGTAAAAGGATGCGGTTTACGCGATGTTTACAAGTTCTAAAAATTAGCTTATTTTTTATGATCTATTTTCGGAGGGGATGGACAACACCTGTGACGCCGCCGAAAAGCTGAAGGATCTCTTGCTCAACTATACCGATACCGAGGCCAAGATTGCCGCCATCGAAGATCTGGAGCACAAATGCGACATCAACGTGCACACGCTGCTCAAGCATCTTAACCGTTCATTCATCACGCCGATCGACCGCGAGGATATTTACCTGATCGCCAAGGAAATGGATGACATCGTAGACCACATCGAATCCTCCGCCTACCGGTTCAAGCTGTTCAATATCAAGGAAATCCGGCCCGCGGCGATGGAAATGACCGATATGATTGTCAACTGCACCAAAGAGCTCAAGGTCGTCGTCGACGAAATGAGATATATGAAAACCAGCAAAATCCTCCACGAGAAAATCATTGAGGTCAACCGCATTGAGAATCAGGGCGACGACGTCTACCGTGAAGCCATTCACAACCTCTTTCTCAATGAGACCGACCCGATGGAGGTAATCAAATGGAAGGAAATCTATGAATATATGGAAAAAACCGTAGACGCCTGCGAGGATGTTGCCAACGTCATTGAAGGGATTGTTACGAAGCATGTTTAGCCTTTCGCTGATCGCCGTTATTCTTCTGGCGCTGCTGTTTGATTTCATAAACGGCTTTCACGACACCGCCAATTCCATCGCCACCTCCGTTTCAACGCGCGTGCTTACGCCGAGAATGGCCATTCTGATGTCGGTCTGTCTCAATTTTGTCGGCGCGCTCGTCAGCGAAAGTGTGGCGAAGACCATCTCCAAAGGCCTTGTCGCAGGAGAAATCGCGCAATACGTGATTATTTCGGCGCTGATCGGCGCCATCATCTGGAACCTGATCACGTGGTATCTGGGCATCCCGAGCAGCTCGTCGCATGCGCTGATCGGCAGCCTCGTCGGCGCGGCGATCGCCTACGCGGGCGGCTTCAAGAATATCATCTGGAGCGGTGTGCTGGACAAGGTGGTAATCCCGCTTTTCTCGTCCCCGGTTATCGGCTTTGTTTTCGGATTTCTGGTCATGAAGCTGCTTTATTTCATTTTCCGCTTCTGCTCGCAGCGCTCGGTCAACAAATGGTTTTCAAAGCTTCAGATCTGCTCGGCTGCCGTTATGGCTTATTCCCACGGCAGCAACGACGCGCAGAAATCGATGGGCATCATCACGCTGGCACTCGTCAGCGCGGGGGTATGGAGCGCGAATGCCGGCATCCCGATCGAAGTAAAGCTGATCTGCGCCATAGCAATGGCGCTCGGCACCTCAATCGGCGGCTGGAAGATCATTAAAACGATCGGCGTCAACATGATCCAGCTGCAGCCAATCGGAGGCTTCGCGGCCGAAACCTCGGCGGCGCTCGTGATACAGGTCATGACGGCATTCGGTGCGCCTGTGAGCACCACCCACGTAATTTCTTCCGCCATCATGGGCGTCGGCGCTTCCAAAAGGCTTTCGGCGGTGCGCTGGGCGCTCGCAAGAAATATCGTCTGGGCATGGATTTTTACGATTCCCGTAACAATGGCTTTGGGTGCCGCCGTCACCATGCTCTTCAAGCTCTTCATCCATTAGCCGCCGTAAACAAAACAATAAGGCCCGCAGGCGATGTTTCGCCCGGGCGGGTTTGCTGCTCCGTGAAAATTCATCACGGGGTTTTTATTTTATGCGGACATTATCGTGCGGCGATCTGCCTGCGGACGCGGGCCGGGCCGCGATGGAAATTTTTATCGCGATCTGGTATAATACTTTTAATCGGGAGCAGACGGCGGGAGGAGTCGACATGGGCGAACAGACGGCGGGCAGAGGCAGAAGCCCCGCACCTCAGAAGACGGCCAAAAAGGGCCCCGAGCTGCGCTGGGCCGGGAAGCGGGCCTATCGCCCCGCACGGTACCTGCCCGCGCGGCTCGCGGAGCAGTACGGGGATGAAAAGGACGGCTGGAGAAACAGGATTTATCAGGGCGACAACCGCTGCGTCATGGGACATCTGCTCAGGGAATGGAGCGGAAAGATCAGCCTGATTTATATTGACCCCCCGTTTGACAGCAGCGCCGACTACAGCAAAAAAATCAAGCTCGGCGGGCGGGGCGATGCCGCCGTCACGCCGGTATTTGAAAAAAAGCAGTATACCGACATCTGGGCCGGCGACGACTATCTGCAGTTTATGTACGAGCGTCTTTGCGCGATGCGCGGGCTGCTCTCGGAAGACGGAAGCATCTATGTGCAGATCGATGAGAAGCGGGCACCCTACCTTCGCCTGATCATGGATGAGGTATTCGGCGCCGGGTGCTTCCAGCGCGAGATCGTCTGGCGCATCGGATGGCTTTCGGGGTACAAAACGGCAGCGAAAAACTGGATCCGCAACCATGACCTGATCCTTTTCTATACAAAGGGGCCGCGATTCAAATTCAACAAGCAGTATATCCCCTATGCCGCGGATTACCTGCGCAGGGATGGGAGCAAACCCCATGGCAGGGGCTATCCGCTTGAGGATACCTGGAATTGCAGCGAGGTTGACAGGCTGGATTCGATCCAGATCATGAGCTTCAACACGGAAAAAACCGGGTATCCCACGCAGAAGAACGAAAATCTGCTTGCGCGCATCATTGAGGCATCCTCCGACCCGGGCGATATCGTTTTCGACTGCTTCATGGGCTCCGGCACCGCCCAGACAGCCGCGATGAAGCTCGGAAGAAGATTCATCGGTGCCGACATCAACCCCGCCGCGATCCAGACCGCCATTCAGCGGCTGGCCGGCACCGCCGCGGCGCTGCGCGTGCAGCCCGACAAATACACGGGTTTTGACGTTTACCGGCTCGGCCCGGATGACCCTGCGCCCCGGCTCGGGCAGGATTGCGCAGCCTCAGCGAGGAGGGACGGGCGGCTTCTTGTGGTGGAGGCGTTTTATCCGCCGGAGCTGCTCGGGCGGCTGGGGCTGCGCAGGGAGCAGATCGGGGATTGGCGGGAGCTGACCGAGTGCATCGCCATCGACTGGCGGTACGACGGCGCGGTGCTGAGGCCCGCCGTCATCGATCTGCCTCACAAAGGCGCGCCGGTCGCCGGCGCATATGACATTCCGGCCGATGCGGGCAGGATCCGGGTCAAGCTCACCGATCTGATGTCGGAATCCCTTGAGCTTGAGGTGTGACGGCCCGAAGTGCTTACTGATTTAATAAGCCCCCTGCTGCTGCAGGGGGCTTCAGTTTGTCGACATAAGGTCGACAAGCTGTCAGAGGGGGATTTCGTGGCGCTTCGCGGCATCTGGCGGCGGTAGCCGCTAGGAGAGCCGTTCAATACCAATCTCGCAAAAACATGATATGTTTTTGCACGCCGCTGGAAGCGGCGGTAAAAAACGGTTTTATCGCTTTTTTAATTGGAGATTAGTATTATCGGTTGAGCACGGCGAGCAGCCCTTCGACCGCTTCGTCATTCAGCTGCGGATTTTGCATGTGGAGGCTTCTCAGTGGCAGCTCGAGGGCAAATTCAGGAAGATGCGCGAGCATCTCGGGTGAAGCGGCCTGCCCTATGATTGCCGCGCCCACCGGGTTCGCAAGGATTTCCCCAAGCGTGGAATTGAGTGTGTAAACCTTCTTCTGTTCGGGCGAATGCACCGTCACGGCGGCCTTCAGAGGCGTATTCGCACTC
>JARLHS010000130.1 GCA_031292115.1 Clostridia bacterium
GCCGAAAATATGCGGGTGGCGCTCGATTAGCTTGCGGCAGATGCCGTCGGACACATCCTCAATATCGAAGCCTCCGGCCTGACGCTCCATTTCCGCATGGAAAACGACCTGCAGGAGCACATCCCCGAGCTCCTCGCGCAGCAGCGCACGGTCTTTATTGTCGATGGCTTCGACGACCTCATAGGTCTCTTCGATCAGATTCTTTCGGATGGATTCGTGTGTCTGCTCTCTGTCCCACGGGCAGCCGTTTTCTCCGCGTAGCAGCGTCATGATGGCGACGAGATCGCCAAACGTGTAACGCGGCTTGAATTCAAAGCCTTCAATCATACCTAACCGCCATTTCCGTTACTACTCCGGCCTGCCCGCCGGAGCATGCCCTGCAGTACCTGATGCCGTAATGCGCTGTGACGTCTTTCAAACCGGGTATTTGCGCGTCGATCCGTACGATCGGTCGGCCGGCCGCCGAAGTACGAAAAACAAATATATTTTATCGCATATACTCGGCGTTTTCAAGTAGTATTACCAATATTTTCGTTGTTTTAAGTCATTATGCAGAAATCGGGGCCAAAATCATGCCAATTTGCCGCAAACGACGGCCTGTGCGGCCTCACCGGCGACGAGTGTGAGCAGTCTGCTCATTTTTGCGGCGGCCTGAGCCGCGGTCTGAACGACCTCATCGGATGAAAGCGGCTTGTCTGTGATCCCTGCGGCCAGGTTTGAAAGGCAGCTGACGCACATCGCCTCGATGCCGCAGTGTGCCGCCTCAATCACCTCCGGCACGGTGGACATGCCCACGGCGTCGGCGCCGAGCAGCCGCAGCGCGCGGATCTCGGCGGGCGTCTCATACTGAGGGCCGCCCATGAATGCGTATACGCCCTCGTGAAGCGTGATCCCTGCCCGCTCTGCGCAGCGCGCGGCTGTCTGCCGCAGCGCGGGCGAATAAGCGCGCGTCATATCAAAGAATCGTGCGCCGAAGCGTTCATCGTTCGCGCCGCGGCACGGGCTGACCGGTGAGAGGCAGATATGGTCCTTCATAAGCATCAGCGAGCCCTGCCCGAAGTCGGTGTTGATGCAGCCGGCGGCGTTTGTGAGCAGCAGCGCCTTTACGCCCAGCAGCTTGAGCACGCGTACGTAATACGCGGCCTGCTCGGGCTCAAGCCCCTCATAGCAATGGAACCGCCCGCTGAATACAAACACGCGCGCGCCGCCGAGCCGGCCGCAGAAGAGCCTTCCCGCATGCGAGAGTGCCGTCGCCTGCGGGAAGTAGGGGATTGCCCCATAGTCAAGCGCGGAGGATTCTTCAAGGCCTTCTGTGAGGCCGCCGAGCCCCGAGCCCAGCACAATCGCCACGGAAGGCATGCTCTCGGGTCTGCAGCCGAAACGCCCCGCGATAAAATCGGCCGATTCACGGTATTGCTCATAGGTGTATGGCATAAAGACACTCCCGATTCGTTGATAGACGACAGAAGACAAGGGGATGCAGGCGCCGCAAGCGCCTGCATCCCAGACGGCTCCGCTCATCTGCGGGAAAGGAGCCGGCGGAGGAAGCGTCTGATGTGAAAATGCCCGCAGGAATTGTGGGAAACCGAGCCCGTCACCGCCGCCGGGGCGACCCGCCGCTTTGCAAAATCAGAGCTTTGCTCCGCACTTCAGGCAGAAATTCGCGTCCTCGGGGTTGGAAAAACCGCAGGTCGGGCATTTCTTCATGCGGCGCAGCTCGGCGATCTTTTCGTTGACCTTGCTGAGCTGTGCATAGAGATCGTCGATGATCTCGGTCTTTTCCTTGAGCGGCTCGGCAAAATCCGTCGCGTCCTTGCCGGAATTATAGACGGTCATGCCAAGCTCCTGGAGCTCTTTGTTAATCCTGCCCTGCAGGTCGGCTGCCGAAAACCGGAGCTTTGAAATCTCCACGATCTCGCCGGTTTTTTTGCCTGCATAGTCTGCCGCGACCTTCGCTTTGCCGACAACATCCTCAAATACACCCATTGTAATCCCTCCGATACGTTGTGTTTAACTCAGTATAGCATATTTTTCATGTGAATACAACCACGCGGTGGGCACGCCTGCGGTGAGCACGACGCACGCCTGCGGCGGGCGGGACGCACGTAAAGTCGGGTACTGGAAAGTTCGTTATGCACCTGCGGCTCAAGTCTGCTGCGCGCCTGCAGTGAGCACGCCTGCGGCGAGGCGGGACGCACGTAAAGCCGGGTACTGAAAAGTTCGTTATGCACCTGCGGCTCAAGTCTGCGGCACACCTGCGGTGAGCAGGACGCACCTAAAGCCGATACCGGAAACACCGTGTCGTACCTGCGGCTCAAGTCTGCTGCACGCCTGCGGCGCGTCTATTGATCAAAGATATCCTTCATAAGCCCGTCGATGCGCCGTCTGCGCGCCTGCGTGCCCTGCTCGTCTACCCGGAAGCGGCCGCCCTCCGGGGCGAGCACGTCGCCCTCTTTTGCTCCGGGCGGCAGCAGACTGCGGGGGATGTTGCGCATTTTGGCGCCGTCCTCCTCGCAGACGGCGTAATCGCCTTCGAAACGGTCAATGATCAGCATTTTCCCCTCCGTGCAGCCGCCGGGCGCCATCCGAATCTGCCCCGGCGGTCACTTTTCCGTCGTATAGCTCAGCTTTTTCCCGTCATAGTAAAAAACAACGGTGCCGTTGAGATCGGTGCGCAGCACCTTCGCGCCCGCCTTCTGCAGCCTGGTCAACGCCGCCTTGGTCGGGTGGCCGTAATCGTTGTCCTTGCCGACGCTGATGACGGCGTACTGCGGCGAGACGGCCTTGAGGAAGGCCGCGCCTGAAGCCGTGGCACTGCCGTGATGCCCTACCTTGAGCACGTCTGCCTTCAGGTTGTAGCCTTTTTTGAGCATGTCGTTTTCAGAGTCGAATGAAGCGTCCCCGGTGAAAAGGAAGCTCTTGCCCTTATAAGTCAGCCGGATGACAATCGACATGTCGTTGAGATCGGTATAGGTCGCGGTCGGGGCGAGCACGGTGAAGGACGCCCCGCCGAGCGTATAGCTCTGCCCCGGGGAGGGCACGGTGGCCTTGAGCCCCTTCTTTGAAATCGCGGTCAGCAGATTTTCAAACGACTGGGTGTTGTTTGTGGCCTTGGTCATGAAGATACGGCTGACCTGCCTGCTCTGAAGCACCAGCGGTATTCCGCCGATGTGGTCGTCGTGCGGGTGGGTGCAGATGACGTCGTCAAGCTTCGTGATGCCGTAGCGGTCAAGGCAGGCGGTGACACGGCTGCCCATGTCGGGGATGCCGGCGTCGATGAGCATCGTGCTGCCGTTGCAGTCGATAAAGATACTGTCGCCTTGGCCGACGTCGATATAGCAGACGGTGAGCCCCGCGGGCGGCGCCTTTGACGCGGAAGCGGAAGAGACGCTCGGCGCGGCGGAGCTGAAGGCGGCGTCGAGCTGCGTCTGGGAACACCCTGCAAACAGCGTGCAGATGAGCAGCGCGGCAAGCAGGAGAAAGGGTACACGCCTATTTTTTCTTTTTTTCATAAGGATTATTCCTCCTCTGGGGCTTTGCCGCATTGCCGCGCGGGGCGCGGTGGGCGGGCCCCGGGGCCGTGCTGGCATCCGGCGGCACGAGGCAGTGCGCGGAACGGCCGATCAGATCGCGCCTGCCGGCTGCCTCAAGTGCCTCAAGCACAAGCCTGCGGTTTGCGGGCACGGAATATTGCAGCAGCGCGCGCTGCATGGCCTTTTCCCGCGCATCGCGCGGCACGTGGAGCGGCTTCATCGTGTAAGGATCGAGCCCCGTGTAGAACATGCAGGTTGATACGGTGCCGGGCGTAGGGTAAAAATCCTGAACCTGCTCGGGATGCAGATGCTCGCGTTTGAGAAAAAGCGCGAGCGCCACCGCGTCTTTGATCGTGCTGCCCGGGTGCGACGACATCAGGTAGGGCACGATGTATTGTTCCCGGCCCGCTTTTTTGGTCAGCTCGTAAAACTTTTTGGAGAACGCCTCATAGACCTCGATGTGCGGCTTGCCCATTTGATCGAGCACCTCGGCGGAGCAGTGCTCGGGCGCGACGCGCAGCTGGCCGCTCACGTGGTGGCGCACAAGCTCCCCGAGAAAGGTGTCGTTTTTCTCCGCCATGACATAGTCAAACCGGAGCCCCGAGCGCACAAAAACCCTTTTGATACCCGGCAGTGCCCGCAGAGCGCGCAGCAGCTCGAGGTATTCGGCATGGGAGGCGTCCAGTGAGGGGCAGGGTGTGGGCGCGAGGCATTTACGTCCCCTGCACACGCCTTCTGTAAGCTGCTTTTTGCATGAGGGATGCCGGAAATTTGCCGTCGGGCCGCCCACGTCGCTGATATTTCCCTTGAAGCGGGGGCTTTTTACCATGGCGGCCGCCTCGGCCAGCACCGATTCGATGCTGCGTGACGAAACGACGCGCCCCTGATGAAACGAGATCGAGCAGAAGTTGCAGGCGCCGAAGCAGCCGCGGTTGTGGGTGATCGAAAACTCCACCTCTTTGATCGCGGGCACGCCGCCCTGCGATTCATACATCGGGTGGTAATAGCGTATGAAAGGAAGCGCGTAGACGTGATCGAGCTCGTCGCGCGTCAGCGGCGGCGCGGGCGGATTCTGCACGAGAAGTCTGCCACCGTGCGGCTGCACCACCGCCCTGCCCGTGACGGCATCCTGGTTATCATACTGGATGCGGCAGGCCTCGGCGTAGGTCTTTTTGTCGGCCCTCACGCGCTCGTAGGAGGGGCAGCGGACGCTGCCGGCCGGCGGCGCGGCGCCCTCGGGCAGCAGCACGCAGGTGCCGCGGATATCGGTGAGGGAAGCGGCAGCCTCCCCTGCGGCGAGCCGGTTTGCGATTTCCTCCGTCTGGTGCTCACCCATGCCATAGACGATCAGGTCCGCCCCGCTGTCGCAAAGCACCGAGCGGCGCACCGAGTCGCTCCAGTAGTCGTAATGCGCGAAACGGCGCAGGCTCGCCTCAAGCCCGCCGAGTATGACGGGGCAGCCGGGGTATGCCTCGCGGATGCGGCCCGTGTAAACGATCGTGGCGCGGTCCGGTCTTTTCTGCGGCTTTCCGCCCGGAGAATACAAGTCTTCGCTGCGTGGCTTTTTTGCCGCCGTATAGTGCGCCACCATCGAATCGATGTTGCCTGCGGTGACAAAAAAGCCGTACTTCGGCCGCCCGAGTGCCCGGAATGCCTCCGGCCCCTGCCACGCGGGCTGCGCGATGATGCCGACTTTAAACCCGAGGGAAGCGAGCAGCCGTGAAATAATGGCCACGCCGAAGCTCGGGTGGTCGACATAGGCGTCTCCGGTGACGCAGATAAAATCAGGCTCTTCCCATCCGAGCCTGTGCAGATCCTGCTTTGAAACCGGTAAAAATCCGGGCAACGCATACATCCCTTTCGGTGCCGGTAAAGATTTTGTCTACAGGGTAAAAGATTTCACGAAATCCAGTGTGCGTCTGTATATTCCGTAATCGGTGATGCTGCAGTGTTCCATGCCCGGCACCTCGATATATTCCACCGAGAGGCGCTGCCGGCGCATAAGCGCCACGAGCTTGTCGGAATGCGCCGCCTTGTTCACGCTCGTATCGCGGTCGCCGTGCACGATCAGATAGCGGATATCGGGCAGACGCTCCACCTGATGCAGGGGCGAATGGAGCTTCATGGCCTCGTCAACGCCGCAGGCGCAGTGCGCGAAGGCGGCATACATGGTTCTTGGCAAATCGGGCCGTTCGGTGGCGTGGAACGGCAGATCGCAGACGGGGCAGTTGGCATAGCACGCCGCAATGGTATGCCTCGACAGGCAACAGTACATCAGTGCCGAAAGGCCTCCCATGCTGCCGCCTGTTGAAATGACCGGCGTTGCCGGATCGAGCGGGAAACGGGCGAAGACCGCATCCAGCACGGTGTCGACAAGCACCGCCGCCTCGTCGTTCATCCACGACCACGGCCCGTAATAGGGGAAAACGCACAGCGCGCCGGAGGCGGAAAGCTCCATATCCGTCGTATCCGGGGCGTCTTTCATGCCTGAATAACCCAGACCGTGAAACGACAGCACGACCTGCCGCACCGGCGGCTTCAGAAACCTGTCGCCGATCCATGCGTAATCCTGCGGGCGCGAGAGAATGCGCCCGCGCATGGTGTCATCCATAACGTTCATCCCTTCCGGTAAAAACACAGAGCCGTTCCGCCTGCGTCAGTCGCGCTTGCTCAGCTGCATTTCCATATACTGCTGCTTTGAAATAAGCACCTGGCGCGGCTTGCTGCCCTCGAACGGGCCGACGATGCCGCGCGACTCCATCTCGTCGACGATGCGTGCCGCGCGCGCGTAGCCGAGCTTGAGCCTGCGCTGCAAGAGCGACGTGGAGGCGAGCCCCGCTTCGACGACGCATTCGATGGCCGCAGGCAGCAGCGCGTCGTCGTCGGAGTCGTCATCGGAGGCGCCTTTCTGCTGGACGGACTGTTTTTCGATCTCATCCATGATCTCGTTGCTGTAGGCCGAGTCGGCGCTGCTCTTGACAAATTCGATGACGTTTTCGACCTCGGCGTCGGTGACGAAGCAGCCCTGAAGCCGCAGCGGCTTCGAAGAGCCCACGGGCAGGAACAGCATGTCGCCGCGGCCAAGCAGCTTCTCCGCGCCGCCGGAATCAAGGATGGTGCGGGAATCGACCTGCGACGAGACGGCGAACGCGATGCGCGTGGGGATATTGGCCTTGATGACGCCTGTGATGACATCCACCGACGGGCGCTGCGTCGCGATCACGAGATGCATGCCGGCCGCGCGCGCCATCTGCGCAAGCCGGCAGATCGCGTCTTCCACCTCGCCCGGAGCGGCCATCATCAGGTCGGCCAGCTCGTCGATGATGATCACGATCTGCGGCATCGGCGAAAGCTCGCCCGAATGCTGCGCGAGCGCGTTGAAGCCGCGGATGTCGCGCACGTTGTTGTCCGCAAAGGTCTTGTAGCGGTTGAGCATTTCGGAAACGGCCCAGTTGAGCGCGCCGGCCGCCTTGCGCGGATCGGTGACC
>JARLHS010000131.1 GCA_031292115.1 Clostridia bacterium
CCGTGAACCGCGTCGCCCGCAAGATACTTTTTTTCTTCCTCCGTATGCTTTCTGTGGCTGCCGAGCGCAAAAACAACAGTAATGTCTTCCGGCGGGATGCCCGCCTGACTCAGCTCGTCAATCACTTCCGGAAGCACCAGCCGACTCGGCATGGGCCGCGTAATGTCACTTGTGATAATCGCGATCTTTTCTCCGCGCCTGACGATATCCTTTAATCTGCCGACTCCGATCGGATGCTGCAGCGCGCGTTTCACTTCTTCAACGCCCGTTGTTTCCACCGCTACGTTATTCGGCCTGAGGATGCCGGCTATATTGTTTTCGTCGATCTCTACCTTGAGAGTGCTCTTGCTGAAGCCTAAACTCAGCTCCATTCCATTGCCCCCTTAAAGGCCGCCGGCCGTTGTTGCAGAGGCCCGTTTCTGCGGCCGTGCTGACTTCACTAATATGGTAGCACATATATGTTTATTTGTCTACTGGTATGACTAATAATTTTTGATATACCGCCGAATATTTTTTTTGCAGGGTCATACCAGTAGACAATAGAATTGATCTGCTGTATACTACTGGATAAGATGTTCAATTAATAACAGGGAGGTCGTTATAATGATAAAAAGGGGCAAAGTGACGGTTTTCGGCAGCTTTGTTGTGGATCTAATGAGCTATGCGCCGCATGTCCCTGTCGCCGGGGAAACCGTCAGGGGCGGGCCCTTCAAGGCCGGGCCTGGTGGAAAAGGCTCCAACCAGGGAATTGCGGCCCAAAAAGCCGGCGCGGATGTCACCATGATCACAAAGCTGGGCAAGGACTCATTTGCGGATTTTGCCTGGGACAGCTTCAAGGGCTGCGGCATGAAAACAGACTTCATATACACCGATCCCGACAACGGAACCGGTATCGCTCTGATTATTGTGGATGAACACAGTGCGCAGAATATTATCGTCGTAGCGCCGGGTGCCTGCGCAAACATCACACAGGCGGAGGTCGACCGCGCAAAAAATGAAATTGCGAGCTCCGACGTGCTGCTGACGCAGCTTGAAACCAACATCGACGCCATGTATTCCGCGATCGACATCGCCTTCAGAAACAATGTCAAGGTCATTTTAAATCCGGCGCCCTACCAGCCTTTTGAGGAGTCGCTGTTTAAGAAGATCTACGCCATCACGCCCAATGAGACCGAAGCCGAGGCGCTCAGCGGCATCAAAACCGACACGATGGAGGGCATCGTAAAGTCTGCCGCCTATTTCAGGGAAAAGGGCGTTAAAAATGCCATCATCACGCTCGGCAAAAAGGGCGTATACATATCCTCAGACGAATTTACCGGGATGATCGACGCGATCGATGTCGGCAAGGTCATTGACACCACCGGAGCGGGCGACGCTTTCAACGGCGGCTTTGCTGCCGGCATTGCCGAGGGCAGGGGCATCCGCGCGGCGGCCCTGTTCGGCTGCGCCGTTTCCTGGATCTCCGTCACAAGGGTAGGCACCGCGCCATCCATGCCAAGCCGCGACGAGGTTATGGAAGTTATCAACAAATTCCATTTGGAGGTCTAACAGTAATGAACACGAAACTCGCAAAAATGATTGACCACACGCTGCTGAAACCCGAGGCGACCGAAGAAGGCGTCAAACAGCTTTGCGCCGAAGCAAGGGAATACGGCTTTGCCTCCGTCTGCATCAACCCTGTCCAGGTAAAGCTTGCGGCGAAGCTGCTCGCCGGCTCCGGCGTCAAGGTCTGCACCGTAATCGGCTTCCCTCTCGGAGCCTGTGTTTCCGCCGTGAAGGCCTTTGAGGCAAAAACGGCCGTGGAGCAGGGTGCCGAAGAAGTCGATATGGTTTTGAATATCGGCGCGCTCAAAGACAAGAATTACGCGCTGGTGGAGTCTGACGTACGGGAAGTCGTCAAGGCATCGGGAAAAGGGATCGTCGTGAAGGTGATCCTCGAAAACTGCCTGCTTGACAGCGATGAGATTACAAAAGCCTGCCAGCTGTGTGAAGCCGCTGGCGCGGATTTCGTCAAAACCTCGACCGGTTTTAACAAATCGGGCGCGAAGGCGGAGGATATCAGAACGATGAAGGCCGCCGTGGGCGACCGTATGAAGATCAAGGCGGCAGGCGGCATTCGGGATTATGAGACCGCTATGGCCATGATCGACGCCGGAGCGGTGCGCATCGGCGCAAGCAAATCGATCGAGATCGTAAACCACGAATAGAAATCAGATTTTTCCCTTTCATCCGGCCGCGTAAACGCCGGATCGCAATATTGCCCCCGACTGCCGCACATGCGGCAGTCGGGGGCAATGCTTTTTTACTTCAATAGGATACGACGCCGGCCTCAGCCTTCCGATACCTCGGCGTGCAGCGCCCCGGCGCCGACGGGCACCCGCTGCCTGTAGGGGTAGACCGGCGAACGGTTTTGATAGGAAAGGATGCTTTTATTCATGATGATGCCGCCCTTGATATCGGTCGCCGCCTCCAGAACAGGATTCTCAGCCTGCTCGACGACATCGCCAAGATAAGGTAACAGGCCGTTTGAGATCTCCCACGAGGAGCTGTCCCACAACAGCGTGGGTGTGTGATCAACGGAGTAATAGAGGAAATTGTGGATTCTGCATATCGGATCCGAAAAATGAGTCGGATGTGCAAAACTGAAGCCCATCCCCATATCACAGCTGATATCGATGATCAGGCACTCCTTTGTGAATTTCACAATATCGCAGTCGCGGATAAAAATGGCCGGCTCACTCGGATTCTGCAGCGTGCCGTTGACGATGATATCCGAGCAGGCCAGCTCATCCGCCATCGGCTTCGATTCGCCGCAGGGGCTCTCCACCGTAAAGGCTCCGCTTTCGTCGCGGTACATCCGGCTGTATTGAATCCCCGGAATTTTATCCGAGACCAGATAGGGCGGCCGCTGCGTATAAACCGTGATATCATGGAAGCCGTGGCACTTCAGCGCGTAGATTGCTCCGCGGCTGACAGACCCCAGACTGATGACGGCCACCTTGCGCGGCAACCCGAAGTTTCCGTCTATCCCCCTGAGCTCGAGCGCGTGCTGCACTGCGCAATACCCGGCCAGCTCATTGTTCTTCTGGAAAATGTGCGTCCGGCTTCGGGCCCCCTGAGAATACATGTTTTCCCAGGCGATCAGGGTCATTTTTTTGTCTATCGCTATCTGTGCGATTTCCTTCTGCTGCACGCTGTGCACCCAGCCCCACACAAGCGCGCCATCCTGCATTTGCTCAAGGTCTTCCTCCATCGGCTTCGGGATGATGGCCGCGCCGAGGCCCTTTAAGAGCTTCTCCCGCTCCATCAGCCGATTGCCGGTCAAAAATGCGATCTTATCGTCGGGCATCCCAAACGGAGCGCCGTAGCCCTTCTCAAAGAAAAGATGCCTGCGTATGTTTTCAGGGATCATCCGGATATGCTGCGGGTGAATCGCCACCCTTTTTTCATTTTCCTTTTTTGAGGTTCCAATGACAGCGATGTTCATAGCTGCTCCTTTCACGCGATGGTCGTCATACAAAACGGTCTTTCCTCGGAAAACGCGTTTTCTTCCGGGCCTGTGATCGTCTCGTATTATATAAACAATTTGTTATTTTTACATTCACTCCGGCAAACAGCGACGTATCCTTCACGGCCGCATGCCCGTAAGGCCGGCTCCGCGCCGCCGACCCGGAACGAGCCGCCCGGCTTTCGGCTCCGCTCAGATAGGGTATACAAGATATCGCCCAAAGCGCTTACTACGCCCGGCATCTTTAGTTAAAGTTGCAGGTTGTCGGTTTAAGCAACCGCCGCCCACACTGAATATAAAGACGGCACTATATGAAATATTCCAGCAGGCGCCCACAAGCCCGGAGCCGCCCATGACTTTCAATAACCGGTAATATGTTACAGGCAACTTTACATGTATAAACGAGTTGTCTGTATGCATTATACAATTCTTTTACAACAATGTCAAGTTTTTTAACAAAAATCGTTGGCGCTTTATACCCCATCGACAAAAATTCACCCCGCGCTCTTTACATTGCGCGGGGTGAATTTGCTGTTGATTTCAGTCAATTCAGGCTGTTTACAAAAACATTAAACCGCTCGACAACGTTTCCGTCGCCTACGATCAGTATTTTATCGTCCTTTGTAAATTCATAATAGGGGCCCGGGGAAATGATGATCTTATTCTCCTGAATGATGCCGATAATCGTCGCGCCGGTCTGGTGCCATACGCCGAGGGCGCCGATGCTTTTACCGATCACATGTGAATTGACGGGCAGCTGAATTTCGACCGGCGTGATCAGATCCGTGCGCATGTACTTATACATGTCGATGATCTGCCGGGTGACGGCGATGATGTCTTCGTCGATTGCCTTGCGCTTTTCAAACATCTGGGTGAGCTTCAGGCGCATTTCCGCCACACTCTCGTCATCCTTGAAGCTTTTGACAAATTCAATGGCCTTCTCTTTGGAGGAGACGACGATCCCGCTCCCAAGCGCGATCTCCACAACGTTTTTATCCGAAAGAATCGACATGGATCTCCGTATGGTCTCAGGCGACACATTGTATTCCGTGGAAAGCACCGAACGGCCCTTGAGCTTTTCGCCTTCCGCTATGTCGCCGGAGGCGATTCTCGCGGCCAGATCAACCGCAATTTTCAAATACCTCGGTATGGTGATTTGCAGCGCTTCAAACATATTCTTCACCTGTTTGTTTGTATTCGCTCGCAGGCAGCCCCCGAAAACCCCTTAAGCAATCCTGATTATAGCATGTTTACGCAAGAGTATCAAATAAAAGTTACGGCTCTGCCGGTGATTTCAGTTTAAAAGAATTGATACGGTGCAAAACCTATTTTACACCGCCAAACCGGTCCGCAAACGGGGCGACGGTATTCAAAGGCGGCGCGCGGCGGCTGCGCATTGCGGTGAATAGAGCAGCCGCTCACGGGATCATATTTCCCGCAGCCTTGTAGATATCATACCATTCTGCCCGGGTCAGCTCAATGTCGGCGGCCCTGCAGATATCCTTCAGGCGCGCCGCGGACATTGTGCCCGCAATAGGCTGGATACGGGCGGGGTGCCGCAGTATCCATGCGGCGGCTATCGCGGTATTCGGCACGCCTTTCGCGCGTGCAAGCGCGTCGATTTTTTGATTGAGCCCGGGGAAGCGGGTGTTGCCTAAGAACACACCTTCGAAAAAGCCGTACTGGAACGGCGACCATGCCTGGATGGTGATATCCTTGAGCCGGCAGTAATCGAGGATGCTGCCGTCCCTGTCGACCGCGCCGTCGGTCAGCATATTGACGTTGATGCCGGAATCGATCATGCCGGTATTCGTGATACTCAGCTGAAGCTGGTTTACCACGATTTTTTGGCGGATATATCGGTTGAGCAGCTCGATCTGCATGGGCTTGTGGTTGCTCACGCCGAAAAAGCGTACCTTGCCGCTGTCGTGCAGCCGCGTAAAGGCTTCGGCGACTTCTTCCGGCTCGACAAGCGCATCCGGGCGGTGCAAAAGCATCAGGTCGACATAATCGGTTTTCAGCCGCCTCAGGCTGCCGTCGACCGCCTCAAGGATATGCTCTGTTGAAAAGTCGTAATACCCCTGCCGAATGCCGCATTTCGTCTGAAGAATGAGCTTTTCACGCACCGTGGGGCTCATTTCCACCGCCTGCGCGAATATCTCTTCCGACCTGCCCTCGCCATACACGTCGGCATGGTCGAAAAAGTTGATGCCCTCGTCGAGAGCGGTGTGAATGAGGGCGGATGCCTCACTGACAGACAGGCCCGCCATCCTCATGCAACCAAGCGAGATTGCCGAAGCCTGGATTTTCCCGTTTGCAATGCCGATCGTTTTCATAAAAGCGCCTCTTTCGTTTTTTTCGCGGTACGGCGGTACCTTCACCGCGCCCGGCATGTTGACGCGCTTTCCCACGCAGCCATACATCCTCATTCGGATTCTATACCTTGAAGTACACTGTAAGTCAAGGCTTCTTCGGGCGTTTTTCACAAAAATCCTCCGCGGGGCTTGCCTTATAGTCAACTCCAAGTGTATACTGTTATTAAACAGGGAAAGCCCAACGGCTGCCGACGAAGTATCAAAGCGCCGCCTGTCTGACCATATGTCTGTATATCCGTCAGAATAAGTGATGAAAATAATTCCGACGGATACAGAAACGGACTGAACGCCATCGTACGTGCGATTTTCCGCTTTGCGGAACGCGCCTGCGCAATCTATAGCACAACCGTTTTTTCTTATGAAAAAACAGCTCAAATATTGATTGTGTCATAGATACCCCATTGTCGCGGCCGCGCAGCACCTGACTGCCGACGCGACGGAAAGGCTCAAAACGCAATGCAGCAACCCGAACAACCGCCTTCCTCCTCACCGCTTCAAACCCGATCCCTCACCGTCTATCTGGCCGTGCGCATCTCAACTACCTTTACCATGCAAATGGTTTCAGTGGCGGTCGGCTGGCAGATCTATGCACTCACGCACTCTGCCTTTTACCTTGGGATGGTGGGCCTTGTACAGTTTATCCCCATGGTGCTGCTGACCCTCGTCGTAGGAATGGCAGCCGACCGTTTCAGCCGCAAGGGTATCATCTGCCTGTGCCAGGCCGTGGAGACGGCGGTCTTTTTC
>JARLHS010000014.1 GCA_031292115.1 Clostridia bacterium
CACCGCCGAGAAAAGCCATTCAATACTCATTTTGCAAAAGTGCAGGCACTTTTGCAACTCGCCATCGGCGAGTTTTAGAAAGTAGACTTTGTCTACTTTCTAAATTAAAATTAGTATTACATCCAAAGGAAGGCGTTTTTACCGGCCGGTTTTGCGCAGCGATCCTTTTGCGCGCGCGAAGGGCCGCAAAAGCCGACCGGACCGATATCGGCTTGAATACAGGAGGAAATATTATTCATGAGGAAAACTCTGAAGGCCTTACTGATCGCGGTGGTTATCATCGCCGTGGCGGCAACCGGGTTCCTGTTTCTGGGCGGCGCGGTCACGCGCAATGCGAGGAACTCGATCGTCCGCAGCTCCACGCGCTACACCGTTTCCAAGGGCAATCTTTCACTCACGGCTGTGGGCAGCGGCAGGATCGTCTCTTCGGACGTTGAGACCGTCATCCCGCAGGGCAGCATCAAGGAGATCAAAGCGCATGTCGGCGATTATGTCAAAAAGGGCGACCTGCTTGCCACCATCGTCAATACGAGGGGCAACGATGAGGATTTTACCTCCGATTACGAGGGCGTCGTCACAGCCGTGCCGGGCGCTTCCACCTACACCCCGTTGGCCTCCAGCCAAACCGCCGCCGCGGCCTCTTCCTCCGGCTTTGAAATCAGTGACGTCAACAGTCTGCAGATGGATATCCAGGCGACCGAGCAGGACGTTTATAAGATCAAGGTTGGGCAGGCTGCTTCGATCTATATTGACGCGCTCGATCTCACGGTGAAGGGCACCGTATCGCGCATCAGCCTCTCGGGCGACACATCGGGTGATTTCTCCACCTACGACGTGACCGTAACCTTTAAAAAATCTAACAGCAATATCTTTCTCGGCATGACCGGCAGTGCAAAAATCACCGTCGAAACCAAAAAGAACGTCGTCAAGATCCCCACCGACGCGCTCATCGAGCAGAACGGCAAGCGCTATGTGCTCAGCAGCGAGTGGCTCAACCATCTCAACATGCCGCAGAGCGACTACTACACCGAGGTGAAAACCGGCCTCGCGGATACGGATTATGTTGAGATCACGGGCGGCAATATCGCGGGCACCGAAATCCTCATTCTATCGTCTTCGTCCGGCAGCGCCGGCTTCAGCCTGATGGGCAGAAGCTCCAGCAGCGGGAGCACGAAATGATTACACTCAACGGTATCAAGAAATACTACAAAATGGGCGACAATATCGTTCGGGCGCTCGACGGCATCAGCTTCGAAATGGCAACGGGAGAATTTGTCGCGATCGTAGGGCCCTCGGGCTCCGGCAAATCAACGCTGATGAATATCATCGGCTGCCTCGACGTTGCCACCGAGGGCGAATACGTGCTCAACGGCATCCCGATCCGGAACTACCGCGAGGCGCAGCTTGCGGATATCCGCAACCGCCAGATCGGCTTCGTCTTCCAGCAGTTTAACCTGCTTACGCACCTGACCGCCGAGGAAAACGTCGAGGTGCCGCTCGTCTATGCGCGGCAGCCCAGGGGCAGGCGGCGCGAATGCTCGCGGGCGCTGCTCGCCTCCGTCGGGCTCGGCGGGCGCGTCAAACACAAGCCCTCGGAGCTTTCAGGCGGTCAGCAGCAGCGCGTTTCGATTGCGCGCGCGCTTGCCAACGACCCCGCGATCATCCTTGCCGACGAGCCTACGGGCGCGCTTGATTCCAAAACGGGCGAGGAGGTGCTGCAGCTGCTGCAGCACCTGAATGAAGGCGGAAAGACCATCGTGATGATCACGCACGACCCCAAGATTGCAGCCCATGCCAAGCGCATTATTACGCTGAGCGACGGCGTGGTTGTTTCGGATACGGGGGGTGGAGCGAATGCTTAGGGAATATTGCTCGATGGCCCTGCGCTCACTGCTGACCCACAAGGCGCGCGCGCTGCTGACGATGCTGGGCGTTATCATCGGCGTTTCATCGGTCATCCTGCTCATTTCGCTGGGCAACAGCGCCAAGACGGAGGCTGCGGCCCAGATCCGCGGTCTCGGCTCCAATCTCGTGCTCATTTCGGTGAGCGACCCGAACGGCTATCTTCCGACCGTCTGGCTTGACGACCTGATGGACAAGGCAAAAATCGCCGCTTACAGCCCCGTGATCCAGGGCTCCACCAGTTATACCGTTAACGGCAGTGAATTTGACGTGACCATCGACGGCGTCAACCAGTATTACAATACGATTTCAAACCTCAAGATCGCGTCGGGGCGTTTCTTTAAGGGCCCCGATATCGAGAACAGCACGGCTGTCACCGTCATCGGGTCAAAGGTGGCGGATACGCTCTTCCCGGGCAGCGACCCGCTGCACCGCACCGTGGTGGTGCGCGGCATTCCGTTCAAGGTGATCGGCGTGCTCGAAGCCGAGGGCACCAGCCTGAGCGGCGATCTCGACAAGATGATCTATATTCCTTCGGGCTTTGCCCGGACGCTCTACCCCTCTTCGGGGCAAAAGCTCTTTTACGCCTCGTCCGACAATGAAGACACCGCCGCGGGCACGCAGGCCACGGTGGAAAGCTACCTTGCCGCCATGCTGCCGTCGAGCAAGCTCTACCGTGTCTTCAGCCAGTCGCAGATGCTCAGCGCGCTCGATACGATCATGAGCCTGCTCACATCGCTGCTCGCGGGCATCGCGGCAATCTCGCTCGTGGTGGGCGGCATCGGCATCATGAACATCATGCTTGTCACCGTGCGCGAACGCACGAAGGAAATCGGCATCCGCAAGGCGTTGGGCGCGCGGCGCTCCTATATTCTGATGCAGTTCCTCATTGAGGCGGTCTTTATCACGGTGATCGGCGGCCTGATCGGCCTGGGCGTCAGCGCACTGGGCGCGCTGGGGGTAAGCCTGATCGCGGGCTTTACGGTGTCGGTCGGCCTCAATTCGGTGATTCTCGCACTCGTCTTTTCAATCGCCGTCGGCGTTATCTTCGGGATCTACCCTGCCAACAAGGCCGCCGGGCTCGAGCCCGTCGATGCGCTCCGCTTCGAGTAACCTGCCACAGAAATCAAGGGGCTTTGTGCGGCGCTGCACGGCGGCGTCTTACGCACAGCCCCCTTCTTTTGCCTCACCGCGTATACGCAAGGCCGCCAAAGCGGTAAATTCTTCAACAGAGTGGGCATATTTTAGAAGTTTTGCCGAATTTTAAATAACAGTTGCAAATTGTAACGGGAACTTTTAGAATATAGTATGGGGTATTTTTTGAATAATTTTACGACGAAAGGATTTGTTGCCCCGATGAGAAAGACAAAAATAATTTGCACGCTTGGCCCTTCGACGGAGCAGGAAGATATTCTTCGCCAAGTCATGCTTTCAGGAATGGACGTGGCACGCCTGAATTTTTCGCACGGCGACCATGCCTGGCATAAAAAGACGGCGGATCTGGTCAAGCGTCTGCGCGCCGAGCTGAATCTGCCGATTCCGCTGCTGCTCGACACCAAAGGCCCGGAGATCAGGCTCGGGCTTTTTAAGAACGGCGGCATTGATCTCAAGGAGGGCCAGCTCTTTACTCTCACCACGGACGAGGTGGAAGGCGACGACAATCACGTCTCCGTCTCCTATAAGGGGCTGCCCACCGACGTCATCGCGGGCGCGCGCATCCTGATCAACGACGGCCTTGTCGAGCTCGCCGTGCAGCGCACCACCAAGACGGAAATCCTCTGCAAGGCGCTCAATGCGGGCAGGATCTCCGATCAGAAGGGCGTCAATGTGCCGGGTATCAAGCTTTCGATGCCGTTTGTCAGCGAAAATGATAAGAGCGACCTTCTTTTCGGCATCGAAAATGATTTTGATTTCGTTGCGGTGTCATTCACGCGCTGCGCGGCCGATATTCTGGCGGTGCGGTCGATCCTTGAAAACAACGGCGGGGCAAATATCCGCATCATCTCGAAGATTGAGAATTCCGGCGGGCTCGACAACCTCGACGAGATCATCCGTGTTTCAGACGGCATCATGGTCGCGCGCGGAGACATGGGCGTCGAGATTCCGCTTGAGGAAATCCCGCGTCTGCAAAAGATGATTATCAAAAAGGTCTATAAGGCGGGCAAAATCGTCATCACGGCGACGCAGATGCTGGAATCGATGATCCAGAATCCGCGCCCCACGCGCGCCGAGACCACCGACGTTGCCAACGCCATCTACGACGGCACAAGCGCGATCATGCTTTCGGGCGAAACGGCCGCCGGCCGCTACCCCATTGAATCTGTGAAGACAATGGCTCGTATTGCCGAATACACCGAGCAGGATATCGACTACAAAAAGCGTTTTTCGCTTCGCGAGGCCGAAACAGTGCCGAACGTGACCAACGCGATCTCGCACGCCACCTGCATGACGGCGCACGACCTGGGCGCCACGGCGATCATCACGGTCACAAAATCGGGCCAGACGGCGCGGAACATCTCGAAATTCCGCCCTGCCTGCACGATACTGGGCTGCACGCCCGACGAGAAGGTTTACCGGCAGCTTATCCTTTCGTGGGGCGTCCAGCCGCTGTTCGTCCAGGAGGTTTCCAACACCGAGGATCTTTTCGACCGCTGCGTGCGCACAGCCGTTGAAAAGAAATACGCCTCGAACGGCGACCTTGTCGTGATTACGGCGGGCGTGCCGCTGCGCGTTTCCGGCACCACCAACCTGCTCAAGGTGCATATCGTCGGCAACGTGCTGGTGCAGGGCATCGGCATCGTCAGCCAGAGCGTCTGCGGCAATCTCTGCGTCTGCGCAAACGAGGAGGCGGCACTCCGGAATTTTCACGACGGCGATATCCTCGTCATCCCGCAAACCTCAAACCGGATCATGTCGCTCATCAAGAAATGCTCCGGCATCATCGCCGAGCAGGGCGGCGCCTCATCGCATGCGGCCGTCGTCGGGCTCACGCTCGATCTTCCCGTCATCGTGGGGGCCACCAACGCCACCGCAATCCTCAAAAGCGGCACGACCGTCACACTCGACGGCCAGCGCGGCATCGTTTACAGTGGTGAGAACGAGCCTTCCGATTGAAGCCGCTCGGCTTCTCAACGGGAAATGCTCAACCGCCAGAAACCCGTCTGTTTTGACGCTGCCGCCCGCCGCGCAAGCGGCGGGCATGAACATGCGGATGTAATCTGCATGTTCATGGGAGAATGGCCAA
>JARLHS010000132.1 GCA_031292115.1 Clostridia bacterium
ATACAAATCTCCATTTAAAAAGTGATAAAACCATGATAAATCTGTGGCATGTGTGGTTGCCGAAGCACTACTATCATATAACAAAATTATTCATTAATCAAGTAAAAGGAGGTTTTTCATCGCCCGGCTCACACCGTCGATGAAAAACCCCTTATTCTGCCCCATGCTTTTAATACTGATCTCAGCTTTACTCCGTTTAGGTTTTTTGAAATTGAAATCAGTATGACAGTGCCGGGAAAGGCTACTCCTGTTTCGGAGCGTCTACCGGGCACACGCTCGCACACGCGCCACAGTCGACGCAGACATTTTCGTCAATCACATATTTTCCGTCGCCCTCGGTAATTGCACTGACAGGGCATTCCGCGGCACAGGCCCCGCAGCTGATACATTCTTCGCTGATAATGTATGCCATTGATTCATACCTCCTTATGCAACCTTATCCTGACTTCATTCATTTTATCACACGTAAAAATTTATTCAAGACGGTTCAATATTTTTGTAGACTAGGATGAATTGCATAGGGTTTGTGTAATTATTCTGTCAACTTTTATCTCCCGAGTTGGCATTTCCTGCATCATTCTGCTTTTCTTGCCTTGTTTCGACGTCGCGGAGCAGCTTTACGTCGTCCCGGTGAAAGCTTTTAAGCGGCGCGTCGGGCGTCTGCTCGAGCCTTACACGAAGCAGTCCTGTCAGAAGGTTTACATCCTGCACCATGCCGTTGCCGTCGGGCGTGCAGACATAAGCCCCCGCCTTGGGCGTGTTGTGCAGCAGGTCTTCATAGGCATCCTGCTCGTATTTCAGGCAGCACATCAGCCGCCCGCAGGTGCCGGAAATCTTGGTGGGGTTGAGTGAAAGCCCCTGCTCCTTGGCCATCTTGATCGAAACGGGCTGGAAGTCTCCAAGGAAGGTGCTGCAGCAAAACGGCTTGCCGCAGATGCCGTAGCCGCCGAGCATCTTCGCCTCATCACGCACGCCGATCTGGCGCAGCTCGATGCGCGTGCGGAAAACCGAGGCCAGATCCTTGACGAGCTCACGGAAATCCACCCTGCCGTCTGCCGTGAAGTAAAACAGAATCTTGTTGTTGTCGAATGTGTATTCAACGTCGATGAGCTTCATATCAAGCTCGTGCTCGGCGATCTTTTTCAGGCAGATGCGAAAAGCCTCTTTTTCCTTGCGCGCGTTTTCCATCACACGGTCGATATCCTGCTGCGTCGCCGCACGGATGACCGGCTTGAGCGGGCTGACAATCGAGCTTTCCTCCACAAGGCGGTTGGGCATGACGACCTCGCCGCATTCGACGCCGCGCGCGGTTTCAACGATTGCGCGCTCTCCGTCCCTGAAAACTATATCGTTGGGCGCAAAATAATAGATTTTGCCCACGCTTTTAAACCGGATTCCAATCACTTCGGTCATGAATTGATACCATTCCTTTATCATTTATCATTAATGGGGATGTTATTTCATTTCTGTTACTGTGCTAAACGCGCCTGCCTGCGCGCAGCCTTGTGAAAAGCCAGGTCAGCAGCAGCGTATGGTTTGCATAGCGATCCACTGCCGAACGCGCCTCAACGGATACCCGCAGCATCGCGTCAAGTTGCCTGAGCGTAAGCGCGCCGCCAAGCTTCTTCGCAGCCTCCGGGCAGCCGGAAAGAGCCTCGCCGCCCGAAACGTGCGCACAGGCGGCATCCCGCAGAATAAGCGGAAGCAGCGAAAGAAAAAGCGTGAAAAGCGCGGGGTCTTTTTCAAGTTTGCCGGAAAGACTTAGAAGACGGTATTCACCGAAACTGCAGACGGCGTCGGCAAGCTCGTCCGCCAATGAAGCGGCTTTTTCAAAGCCTTCCTGCCCGAGCGCCGCCTTCGCGCGGCCGATATTGCCGCCCGAAAGCTGTGCCGCACGCTGCGCCGCCGCGGGAAGTGCCTGCGGCAACTGCTCGCCGAGGGCCGCAATCGTATCCTGCAGGCTCACGGGGCCCACCGAAACCGGCCTGCAGCGCGAGCGCACGGTATCAAGCACCCTTGCTCCGCTGTCGCACGTCAGAATAAAGACGGCGTATTCGGGCGGCTCCTCAAGCACTTTCAGAAGCGCGTTCTGCGCCTGCTCCGTCATATTCTGGATATCGGTAAGGATATAGACCTTGCGCATGGCCTCATTCGGGGTAACATAGGCATCGACGCGCACGCGGCGCACGGCGTCGACGGGGAACGACCTCGCGCCCGCGCCCCCGGAGACCAACCGGATATCGGGGTGATTGCCGGAAGCGGCCTTCACGCAATGACGGCAGACGCCGCACGGGCGGCCGGGATCTTCTGCGGAGCAGACGCATGCGGCTGCCAGGAGCTTCGCAAGGGTCTTCTTTCCGCAGCCCTCCGGCCCCTCAATGAGCAGCGCATGCGGCACCCTCCCGCTGTCGAAGGCGGCGGCGAGCTGCTCCTTTGTCTCACGGTTGCCGTAAAAGCCTTTCAGAAACATCCTGTATGTTGCGACCTCCGGGAAGTCAGACTTTTTCGAAACGCTCAACGCTGAGAACGAACACCGTCGCCCCGCCCACGGTAACCTCAACCGGGAATGAGGTATACATCCCCGCGCCGTAGGTGGCGGAATTCGGCATCATCTGGCTGCGTTTGCGGCTGTGCTTTGAGATGACGTCTATTACCTGCTGCACCCTGTCGTCGTCGATGCCCACGATGAACGTGGTGTTTCCCGCCATCAGGAAGCCGCCCGTCGTCGCGAGCTTCGTAACGGTGAAGCCCTCTCGTGTCAGTGCCGATGAAACCACCGAGCTGTCGTCATTGCTGATGATTGCAAGCACCAGCTTCATAATCAGTCACCCTTCCGTGTTATTGTGACCCGGCCTTTGCCGGAAATAATGCTTTTACCGCCGTATGCCTGATTTTACATCCGGACGGATTCGCTTATACAGCATCTCCGATTTTATTTTACCACTTTAAGGATGAAAACGCCATAACTTTTTAATTTTTCCGCAACTGCGGCCGTCACAAGCTCCCCGGGGATCAAAAGCGGAACACCCGGCGGGCAGGGGCAGTGGCACTGCACGCAGATGCGCCCTGCGGCGCAATCCGTTTCAACGGCCTCAGCCGGAGCCGACAGCGCTTCGCGCAGGGTCGCCGACTGCCGCGGACGCACGGGCTCTGCCTGGCTCAGGGGGATCGGCGCGCGCTGCCGGAAATCGCCAAGATACGCGGCGACCGCCTCAAAATCCGCCGGCGAGTTAAACGGAGAGGGCAGCAGCACGACATGCCGCTTGTCGGCAAATTCCGCCACGATGCCGCGGCGGCGCATTTCATGCTCGGCATCACGGCCGCTAACGCCCGCCGCTGCCGTTTCAAGTGTGAGACGTGCCGGGTCGCACAGGGCGCGGCCGGGCGGAAGGCCGATGCCCTTATTTGAAGCAAGCAGACCGAGCTCCGCCACGCGCGCGCAGAGCGCCGCGAAAGCACCTTCCCCCTCTTCCTGCAGCCATGCGCGCGCAAGGTCGAGCGAAAGCATGATCGGATAAGAGGGGCTCGTGGTGCCGAAAAGCGCCATCGCGCCCTTTGCGTCTTCACGCGTGAAGCGCGCCGAGTTGATATGCAGCCACGCACCGCCCGTCAGCACGGGCAGTGTCTTATGCGCGGAATCACACACGAGCGACGCGCCCTGCCGCAGCGGGTGGAGCGCGCCGCCCGGGCAGAAGCGCAGGTGGCTGCCGTGCGCGTTGTCGACAAGCAGGGGCACGCCGCTGGCTGAGCACACGGCGGCAATCGCGCCGATATCCGACAGCACGCCGTAATAATCGGGGCTTGTCACAAAAACCGCCGCCACGCTGTTTTGCTCGAGCGCGAGCGCGATATCCGAAGCCTCGATGCGGCCCGGCAGCCCGCCGCCGATCGCGCGCGGCCAGACCCACACGGGCTCCAGCCCGAGCAGCGCCATCGCGTTGACCGCCGAGCGGTGGATATTGCGCGAGCAAATGATTTTTCCGCCCGGGACGGCTTCGCCCGCGAGCCGCAGCATGGCCTGTATGCAGAGCGTCGCGCCCGAGGCGGAGATGAGCGTTTCGTTTGCGCCGAAAAGCAGCGCGGCGGCTTTTTCCGCCTCGAGCAGCGGACCGCTCGCGTCGTAAAGGCTGTCGGTTGCTTCAAGCTCTGTCACGTCCCAGCGCAGCGCCGGGCCAAGCGCCTCGATCAGTGGCTGCGCGCAGCCTTTGTGCCCGGGCATATGAAATCGCGCGGGCCGAGTGCCGGCGTATTCCCTGAGTGCCGCGTAAAGCGGCGCGTCAGATATAGGTGCGCTCGACATTGGAGTTGACAAAAAGCGGGTTTGTATCAAAGGCGGCAATGTCGCCCGTGTTGCAGTCGAGATCGCTGACGTCGGCGATGACGTTGCACAGGCCGATTCTGCCGATGACGGGCGCCCTCTTGCCGCCGATTTCGCAATAAAGCTTATCCCTGCCGAAAAGCAGCCTGAAATCCTGCCAGCCGAAACGCAGGATGTCACGCATGCGGAAGGTATCCCTGATCTTCTCGACAAAAAGGCCGTCCGCATAGCCGACGGGGATCACGGCGATGCGCATGGGCTTTTTGGTTTTATACGTATTGGCATAGCCGATGTTGTGCCCTGCCGGCAGCCAGCGGATCTCGCAGATCTCGCTTTCGAGCCTGCCGATCTTTTTGAGCTGCAGCTTGTTTTTTACCGAGACCCGCCCGAGCAGCGCCGAGCCGATACGCACCGCTCCGAGCCGCAGCTTCGGGTAGAGGATGGCGCCGCTCGAGCCCGCGAGGTGGACGATGCCCGGCTCGATTTCCGCGCGCCGCAGTGTGCCGATGCATTTCATAAACAGGTCGAGCTGGCGGAAAACGCTCTTTTTATCGCGCCCGAAGCAGTTGGAAAGATGCGAGAAGCAGCCGCAGACCTCAAGATTATTGAGGTATTTCGCGGCCTGCGCGGCCTTCTCCGCGTCTTCCGGCAAAAAGCCGAAGCGCCCCATGCCGGTATCGAACTTGATATGTACCCTGCTTTTGACGCCGCACTGCTCCGCGATACCGTTGAGCAGCACCGCGCTCTCATATGAGCCGATCGTGGCCGTTACGCCCGCCGCGACAATGCGCCGCACATCCGATTCGGTGGAATAGGGCGTCAGCAGCAGGATTTCCGCGTGCGGCAGCGCGGCGGCGAGCCGCTCGGCCTCCTCTATGCGCGAAACGGCAAAAAGGCGGACACCGGCGTCAAAAAACAGCCTGCCCACCTCAATTTCCCCCAGCCCGTAGGCGTTGCCCTTGAGCACGGGGATTACCTGCACGCCTGTCATTGCCTGAATGGCTTTGAGATTATAAAGCAGCTTGTCCTTCTGAACGATGAGCGTTGTCATGAACCCAGACCTCCTGTTGGCAGTTAGAAGTAATCAGACGGGTTATTCGGCCGGATGGCGGCGGTTCTTGAGATGGCGCAGCCGTTTGAGCAGCCGCAGACCCCAGCGGACGGCGAAATTGACGGGGGCGTTGAGCACAAGGTCGAATTCGCCGGCAAACTCGGTAAAATCGCCGTTGAAGCCTTTTTTGAAGCGATAGAGGCCGTAGAGCGGGTTGCTCTCGCTCAGGTCGCCCGAGACTCCCCTGAAATCATAGATCCGGCTTCCGCCCTCGACCGCCCAGCGGATCATTTCCCACTGCAGCAGATAGTTGGGCATCACGTTGCGGGAGGCGTTTGAGGAAGCACCGTAAAGATACCAGGTTTTGTCGCCGTACTGCATCGCGATCGTGCCCGCCACGGGCTTGCCTTCAAAATAAGCCATAAACAGTCGGCAGTGCGGGCCGAACGCATCGAGCATGCGCTCGAAATAGGCCTTCGGGCGCGTCGGGAAACCGTCTCGCATGCCGGTCTCGTGCATGATCGGCAGGAATTCGTCGAGCGCTTCTTTTCCGCACACGCGCACTTCAACGCCGTTCTTGACCGCGACGCGGATGTTGTAGCGTGTTTTGGGGTGAAACCTCGCCATGACCTCCTGCTCGTTTTTTCCTTCGATATTGAGCCTGAAAACAAACCGCGGCTGGATCCCCTCGAAATTTTTTCCTCCCGTGTGAAGGCGGAAACCCAGCGCAAGCATCATCTGGATAAAATCCGAATCCGACGACGGCACGTCGGAATCCACTTTGAATTCATAGGCCCTGTATTTTTTGGCCAGCTGCCGCACGCCCGTGAGCAGCGCCGAAACCGTTTCCTTGTCGTGCACGTCGCAGACAGGCCCTCGCGGCGCATACATCAGCGTGAACGGGAGCCCCGGCAACGGTCGGATGAGCACCGAGAGCGCTCCTACGATCTGCCCCGACGCGTCGCGCTGTGCGATGCCCTGCCATTTCCACTCGTTCTTGACGGCAGCCCATTCCGGCTGCTGCATGAAATGCCCCTTTGCATGGGCCTCGATAAACGCCCTGTATTCCTCAATCTGCCGGTTTTCGATGATTTCCAACTACCACACCTCACGGAAAATATCTTAGAACAAATTATAGCATCATTTTCCGGCGAATGCAAGAACGGCACCCGCTCCGAACGCCCCTCGCGGCGCCGTCCGGAAAAAGCGGCGGGCGCCTCAACGGCATTCCTGCCGCTCGGCGCCCGCCTGCTTCGGCGGCATTTCGATTTTTTCCGCCCGCTTTTTTCGCCCGATTTTACGAGGGCATCGAGATTTCCGAGATGGCCTGCGCAAGCTCCATACCGGAGCGCTCGCGAGCCACATCCGCGAGGCTGACAACGCCCACAAGCTTGCCGTTATCGATCACCGGAAGCCGCCTCACCTGCTCGGTAGACATCACCTGCATCGCCTCGGAGACGGATTGACCGGGCTTGACCGACACCGCGCCCGTTGAGCAGATATCGGATACCCGCAGTGCGGAGGCGTCGCGCCCCTCGGAAACACAGCGCAGTACGATATCCCTGTCGGTGAGTATGCCTCGCACATTTCCGCTTTCCACCACCGGCACAGAGCCGATGTTGTTGCGGTTCATCAGTAGCGCCGCATCCTTCACGGAAGCCCCCGGCTCGACACTGACAATCCTCGTTGTCATGATTTCACTAACCTTCATCCGATCACCATCCATTTATTAGATTCACCGTATAGTATCCTCAGGATGGCCTTCCAATATACCCAGATTTCTCCTTAATATTGTTTTTCCCTTCCACAGGAAGGCGCGGTCGGCGTTTTTTTCCTCGAAATCCGTATCGTCAATCTCTGCGCGGCACAACGACGGCTTCAAATCCCTGCGAAAGGCGGCAATCGGCGTTTCTTGAGCGGTGCGGTTGTGCGGGCAAACGTCCTGACAGATGTCACAGCCCCAGATACGGCCTGTGCCGCGTATCAACGTCTGCTCCCGCTGCGTAAGCTCCCCGCGTCTCTGCGTCACGTCGGACAGGCACCGCCGCCTCAAAAGCCCCTCGCCCCGCAGCGCACCCGAGGGGCAGCACTTCTCGCATTCGCCGCAGCCGAGACAGCCCCTCTCCGCCGCCGGCTTCGCCTCAATCGCAAGATCGGTGATTACCTAGCCGATAAAGACATACGAGCCGAAGGCTTCGCTGATGAGCAGGCCGTTGCGCCCGCGCAGGCCGAGGCCCGCGAGCAGCGCCGCCCCCACCTCCGGGATCGGGGAATCGTCGCAAAATGGAACGAATGCATTTTGGGGAAAGGTCTCTTTGAGCCGCGCGGCCGCCTCCCGCAGCATTTCCATGACAGTCAGGTGGTAATCGCGCGCCGCCGCGTATTTTGAAAGATTCCCGCCCGCCTCGCCCGCATAGTAGGGAAACAGCGCCATCACAGCCGAGCGCGCGTCTTCCGGCAGCATTCGCAGCCCCGCGCATGGCCTCAGATGCGCCTGCAGCAGCGCAAAATCCGCCGTGCCGCACAGCCCAATGCCGCAGCCCTTCAAAATATCGAGCACCGCCGCCGTTACCGCATCCAACCGCTCCGCCTCCCGCATCCAATCATTTCGACGGTTTCCTTCAACAGGCCCCGGGGCATTGCCGGCCGCCAATACGTGCGATATATAATTACAAAAAAGTTAAATCTTTATTCACAGTATTTTAACAAACAAATTCCGTCGGAAGCTATAATATATGCATACCAGACAATATGGAGGCCGCACCCATAGTTTGGTACATGATTTACCCTCTTCAAAACCCCTCTTAAGCGAATCAGGAAAATGCCCGGGCTCCCCCGCCCGGGTATTTTCCTGTTTTTTTATGCTCAGGCGCCCTCCCCGAGGCCGATCTCCTTCTCGACGGGCCGCATTCCGGCGATGGTCTGCGCGATCAGCTCGTCCGTTTCCATCCCGAGCAGCTTCGCGCCGTCCGCAATCAGATCACGGTTTACGCCGGCTGCGAAACCCTTCTGCTTCCATTTCTTCTTCACGGAGCTCACGCCGAGGTCGCTCAGGCTTCTGCCCGGGCGCACAATCGCCGTCGCATGGATCAGCCCCGTAAGCTCGTCGGCGGCATAGAGCACCTTTTCCATCGTCAGCACGGGCTCGATGTCGTTTACGATTTGATATCCGTGGCTCTGCACGGCGTGGATAATATCCTCCGGCCAGCCGCGGCTTTCAAGGATTTCACGCGCCTTGGCGCAGTGCTGCTCCGGGTAACGCTCATAGTCGATATCGTGCAGCAGCCCCACGACGCCCCACTTTTCCACGTCGCCCTGCCCGAGCAGCAGAGCGAAGTGCCGCATTACCGCCTCGACTGTGAGCGCATGCTTGAGCAGGCTGTCGCTTTTGACGTATTCATGGAGAAGCGCGAGCGCTTCCTTCCTGCCGTAGGAATCATTGCCCATTTTTATGATCTTCCTTCTGTCGGCTGCTATTTCTGATCAAGCCCGAGGCGCCGGATCAGCTCGGGCAGCCCCGCCTCAAAATTGACGCCGAACCGCACGTCGGTGCCGGCTTCATAAGTGCGCCGGATGCTGCCGGCAGTGAAATCGACCGCGAGCTGCGTGGAATCGGACAGAGAAAAGCCGTTGAGCAGCCCGGAGAGCAGTGCGCTCGCAAAGACGTCCCCCGTTCCGTGATAATAGCCCTCGATCGTTTTAGAAAGTGCAAAGCCTGTTTCACCTGTCGAGTCGTCGTAGCAGGCCGCGCCGAGCTCACTTTTATCAAACCACACGCCCGTCAGCACCACCCGGCTGGGGCCAAGCGCGGCAAGAGCCTTCAGCAGCTCCCCGATATACGCCTTGTCGTACGGGCCTTCGCGGTATTCGCGTTTGAGGAGGAAAGCCGCCTCGGTCAGATTCGGCACGATGATATCCGCCTTGGAGCATAGCTTCGCCATACCCGCCGCGAAATCGGTGTTGAAAAGGCTGTAGAGCTCACCGTTGTCAGCCATTACCGGGTCGACAAGGATCAGGTTTTCTTTGGTCTTGAAGAGGTCGAAGATTTCCGAAACGATCTCAAGCTGCTCGAACGAGCCCAGGAAGCCGCTGTACAGCGCATCGAACGTCAGACCAAGCGATTTCCAGTGACGCGCGATCGGGCGGAGATCCTCTGTCAGATCCCGGTAGGTGAAACCCGTAAAGCCGCCCGTGTGCGTGGAAAGCACCGCTGTGGGGATGACGCTCGTCTCAATGCCCGCCACCGAAATAATCGGCAACGCGACGGTCAGTGAACATTTGCCGAAGCCCGAAATATCATGAATCGCCGCAACCCTTTTTTGTGCTGACATACGATCAACCCTTCAGAATATATTTTTTTCTTATTTTAATGCTTTTTTTCATGCAGTGCAAGAGCAAAACGGCATTTTGCAGTGGGCCGTCGGTATTATGAGTTTTCCTATAGGGATTGTTTCTAAGTATAGCGCCGTACCGCCGCCCTGTCAAATATTATTGTGATTATTGTCCCACTTATCCGGCTGCAGGAACTCTTGCAAATGAGTATTGAACGGCTTTTTTCGACGGCGCGGAGCTGTCCGCCGCAAAATGCGGCGGTATTAATCGGTCGATAATATCTGCCGATTAAAAAGAAAACAGTATAATAGCCTAAGCCCAGGGCGGGCGGTCTTCATCCGGCCGCCCGCCCTGCATTGTGAAAGACCCGCACGCGGTTTATTTGCTCTTCGGGCCCGACTCACCCTTTTTGTTATCCAGAATGCGTTTAAATTCCTCAATCTGCTGGTTTGAAAGATCCTGCCCTTTGACGAACTGAAGAAACATCAGATTTGCCGAGCCGTTGAAAACACGGTCGATAAACGACTTGGTTTTCTGCTGGGTACATTTTTGCCTTGCGACGACCGCTTCAAACAGCCGTGGGGTAGAGTCGTCGTTGACACGGACAAAGCCCTTGCTGATCAGACGGGCAAGCAGCGTCCGAATGGTTTTGGGGCTCCACTCGGTCGTGTTTTGGAGCGCCTCGACGACCTCCGCAGAGGAAATCGGTGGGCGATCCCACAGAACATCCATGACTTTCCACTCCGCATCCGTTATAGCTTCTGCGCTGGTCATCCCAATCACCTTCCTTCCCCTATTCCGGCGGCATTAGAACCGAAACCGCTCAAAAGATATCCATCACCATGTTTCTGCATTACAACCCACATTCACAAGCTCACATGAACCGCTGAACCGGAATCCGGATTTGTCAAACCCGATTTCAGACCGGGGGACGGAACATCTAGCCTTCGTAGCCCGTCACGAGCCACCGGACGCCATAATGCTCCATGTGAATGGTTTCCCTTGCCGTAGGCCCGGAGGCGCCTTTGAGCTGATACTGGATCAAATAAGAACGGGCGTCCTTTTTGATCGCCCCCTGCGGGCTGATGTTGTACCGCATGACATGACCTCCCGCTCCGCCAATAACCCAGCCGCGCCCCCTGTATTTTTCCGCTTCCCGGGGACGCAGATCCGGCGCCAGCAGGGCAAAACGAAACGCTCCATTATTTTCTTTCATCGTCTCTGCCCAAAGAAGCGCGGTTTTGTCCGCCGAACTGTTCGGAAGGCGGTCTGGTGCCTGCCCCTGGAACGACGGATATTTTTTGCCTTTAAGCTCACGGTATGCCGGCAACAGGTTGTAGCTGTCATGGCTTACCACACACCAGCCCATTGTGCTCTGTTGCAGGGTGACCGTCTCATTTGCGGTATATTTCTGCCGGGTGGAGTCCGTGAGCAGATAGTCAATCTGGTAACGCGGCTCCCCGGCTGCCGATGAGCCGTCCTCCCTGACGGTATAGCTGACAACCCATGGGCTGGAGGCGCCGATGCTTCCCCAATTGTCGTCTCGATAAGCTTCATATTCGGAAGCCTTCAGACGGCTGCTCAGCAGCGCAAACCGGAGAATCCCTTCCCGCTGGGCCAGCGCTTCGGCCCAAAGGGTCGCCGTTTCTTTCGCGCTGGCCGTTATACTGACCGCAGCCTGCGGCTGCGCCGGGGTCAGATGGACGGCGTTGATGCGTGCAGACACCTGCGACGCTCCCGTCATGCCGGTGGCTCCGATGAGCGCTGCGATCAAAACCGACGCCGTCATGCGCTTCCACGTGCCCCGACGAAACGAAGCAATCCGGATGATCCGACCCCTGACGCGGCTGGAGCTCCCGAAACGAAGGAAAGCTGCGGAATTCGTGAGGGCCCTCCCCCACGAGCCAAGCTGCAGGAGGTGCAGGATGACGCAGCCGTATTGCTTCTGCTGCACCGGCCCGAGGCGTGCAAGGACATCCGCATCACAGGAATATTCGCAGTCCTGACGCATTCGGCTATAGGCATACCAGATAACCGGATTGAACCAATGGAACGCGGCCGCCGCCGTGAAAAGCCAGAGCATCAGCGTATCTTTTCGCTTATAGTGCGTCAGCTCATGAAGGAGAACATATTCCAGCTCCTGATCCGCAAGCTGCCCCATCATGCGCTCAGGCAGCATCAGCTTGGGCCGAAAAAGGCCGAAAACGGCCGGTGACTGTATCCCGTCGATCACCACAATCGGAAGATTGCCGCGCACCCCGATCCTCTCCCGACAGCAAGCGTAAAGCTGCACTAACGAGCCGTATACCGGCCGGACAGCCTGTTTGCGTATTTTCCTGCGCATGTACAGACTGAAGCCCAGCGAATAAATGAACAGGCCCGCGACCCCCAGCAGCCATATTGCGATCACAATGGAAATTGCTCTGTGCTTCCTGGCATTGGCGGTATTTTCGCCGGATACAGCCGTTACGGCTTTTGCCCCGGAGCTTTTCCCGCCCGCAGAGACTTTGGCCATGCCTTTTTGGGCCGATGCGGAGGATGTCTCCTCCTCCCATTGACTGATGGAATTGTCGGTTTTGCTGACAGTACTTGAAATCAAAGTAGGAAACAGGTTGTAGACGCTGGCCGGGCTTTCCGGGACATATGGGATCAGAAGCCGCAGCAAAAGTAACAACCAGACATAATAGTGAAATTTTGCGCTAAGTTTTTTCCCCGACAGCGCCTGAGCCAATAATATAAGGGCAACGAGAACCGTCCCCAGCAGTGAGGAAATCAATATCCAGCTAAAAACGAGCGTCATCATGCGCATTGTGACGTCCTCTTTTCATCCCAGAGTCGGCTCTGAGTACGGCTTAACCGCCGATATTATATTATACTGCCTCGTGTGCCTCGTTGCAATAGATCTCCAGCCATTACCTATAAAACATCTCCAGCCGCTTCCCATAATACCACAAGGCTGATCGCGCTTAAATTCATTCCTGTGCCTTGGGAAGCGCAATATCATCGATGCTTCGCAGCCACGACCTTCGACGGATGAATGGAATCATTGATCTTGTCCATTGCCTTTTCATAGACTGCATAATCTGCGCCCCATTGGTGAAATGCGGGGTCGTTCCGGTGATCCGGGAGGCAATAATGGCTGTTCAGATAGGCTCCTATATACAAAGTCACTTTCAGGGCACCGAAATAATTCAGATGGACGCCGCCATCCTTCGAATCTGTCTTCCAGTTGATCGGCAGACCGGAGTCAGGCTCATTCATATCCAGAAATGGCAGGCCGTTCGCTGCGGCGTACCGGGCAAGCACTTTGTCACGCTGTTGATCCCAGGAGAAAGCCGTCGGAACATAAACCAGCACAAGACGGGCGCCGTTTCTCGCACACAAATTGCGAAATGCATCCAGCTCAAACGTTATAAAGGGATCAAAGCGATCATCTGTCGGGCTGTTTGCCTTCGGCCTGTGTTTCCAATTAACCGAATCCTCCAACTTGCTTGGCAGGTAACCTCTATTGATGTCCGTCCATGTGTAATGGGCTGGTTGTGTAAAATCGGCGATGCTCAATGATTTCCAGCGATTATGATAGTAAACCACCGGAAAGACACGGCCGAGAATGGAGGAGCCAAGCTGGGAGAACGTGCCCTCCAGGCCATCACCTTGGAAAATACCGTCGCCCTCGAGAACCACCACCTTTGGTTTCTGGCAGGAAAGCACCTCTTGCAGCACAGTATAAGCCTGAAAGATGGTCTGTCCGGCCTCTCCGCAGGTATAGCCGGTGTATCCGTACCGGCCCCACAGCTCCATTAGCGAAAAGCTGCTGAGCAGGTTGCTGTTCCCGATGCCGATGATGTCCAGGCTGTCTTTGGGCTGACCGTAAAAGCCGCGCGCCTGATACTGTTTCATGCCGCTTTTCGGATTGTTGCTTTTGGGCATACAAACCATCGAGAGGGCAGAGAGACCAATTAAAAACACCATTATAAAACAAACACATCTGATAACCTGCCAGACCGCCTTCTTGTGCGGACTTTTTTGCGTCACATTCATCACCCCGATTTTAAAACTTCGCATAGATCGGGTCTACGGGGACATAACCCGACCCATACGCGCCAAAGATGACC
>JARLHS010000133.1 GCA_031292115.1 Clostridia bacterium
AATCGCGCGCGCCCTCGGGCGTGCTCTTGATGAGGACAGGCGTCTCAATCTCGAGAAAACCGTTTTTGTCTAAATAATCGTGCGCAACGCCCACAATGCGGTGGCGCATTGCAAAATTCCGCTGCATATCGGGGCGGCGCAGGTCAAGATACCGGTAGCGCAGCCGCAGCTCTTCCTTCACGCCGGAATCTGCCACGATTTCAAACGGCGGGGTCTCGGCCTTTGCAAGAATGCGCAGCTCGCTCACCACGACCTCGATTTCACCTGTCGCAAGCCTGGGATTCGGGGTTTCGCGCCTGCGGACGATGCCCTTCGCGGCCAGCACGTATTCGCTTCGCACCGTAAAAGCCTTTTGATAGGCTTCTTGACCGGAGCCTTCGCTGAACGCGAGCTGGATAAGACCCGTTCTGTCGCGCAGATCGATGAAAATCAGGCTTCCGAGGTCACGCTGCCGCTGCGCCCAACCGAAAAGGACAACTTCGCAGCCGATATCCGACGTTCGGGGCTGCGCGCAGTAGTGCGTGCGTTTCAGGCCTGAAATCGTTTCTGCCATTGGTTCGCCTCCCGGAGATTTTTAAAGTTTTTCCGCGGCTGCGGTCAGCGAATCGATTGCCGTCCGCTTCAGAGCCGCGCCGACCGTGTCAATTATAGCATCATCGAGCGCAATGCGCAACAGTTCGCCCGTTTTCATGTTTTTGAGCACTGCGGTGCCCTCGACAAGCTCATTTTCACCCAGCACCACCGTGAAGGCGGCCCCGAGCTTGTCCGCATATTTCATCTGCGCTTTCGCGCTGCGGCCCGTCAGATCGCATTCCGCGGCGATGCCCTCCGCGCGAAACTTCGAGACGATTGACGTCGCTTTCAGTGACGCCGCCTCGCCCAGCGGAGCGAAATAAACCTCGATGCCGCTCTCTTCGGGAAAGGCGCAGCCGCGCGCCTCCATGAGCATCATCAGGCGCTCGACCCCCATTCCGAAGCCCAGCGCGGGCAGCGCGGGGCCGCCGAGCTGCTCGACAAGGCCGTCGTAGCGCCCGCCGCCGCATGCCGTGAGGCCGAGTACAGGGTCGGTGAATTCAAATACCGTGCGTGTATAGTAGTCGAGCCCGCGTACGATTTTCGGGTTGACCGTGAAGGCAATGCCAAGCGAGCCGAGCAGCGCCTTGACCTTTTCAAAGTGGCTGCGGCAGTCGTCGCAGATATAATCGAGCACCGCGGGAGCACCCTTTGCGATATCGGCACAGACTGGGCTCTTGCAGTCGAGGATGCGCATCGGGTTGTGCTCAAGACGCGAGCGGCAGGTCTCACACAGCTCGGCCGAGTGCGCCGAAAAGTAGGCGCGCAGCGCTTCATGGTAGGCCTTGCGGCAATCCGCGCAGCCGATGGAATTGATCTCAAGACGCAGGCCGCTCACCCCGAGCCTGTCAAAAACGGTAGCGGCAAGGCTGATGGCCTCGACGTCGGCGGCAGGCGAGGCAGCGCCGAAAAGCTCCACGCCGAACTGATGGAATTCCCGCAGCCTGCCCGCCTGCGGCTTCTCGCCGCGGAAGCAGGAAATCAGGTAATACAGGCGCAGCGGCATGGGCTCGTTGTGCAGGCCGTCCTGCAGCAGAGCGCGCACCGTCGAGGCCGTGCCCTCCGGGCGCAGCGTAATGCTGCGGCCGCCGCGGTCTTCGAAGGTATACATTTCCTTCTGCACCACGTCGGTCGTTTCGCCGACGCCGCGTGAAAAAAGCTCGGTATATTCAAAGGTCGGAAAGCGGATCTCGCGAAAGCCGAAAACCGCTGCCGTTTCGTGAAAGACGCGCTCGATATACCGCCATTTTGAGGACTGTGAAGGCAGCACATCGGCTGTGCCGCGCGGAGCCTGTAGAATCGACATAGAATTCATCCTTTTCAGAAAATCACCATCTGTTTTCCTGCCTGATTTGCAACCGATGACGCGCGCTGTGATGGGAACCGCCGCGTATCCGTATTTCTTCAGGCGGAGAACGGCAGGATAGGGCCGACACAGCAAAAAGGGGTTTTTCAGGCGCCGGCCCCGGGTGGCGGCGCCTGTAAAACCCCTTTTGTCAATCCCCTCCGGTGCGGAGCGGGCGTCTTTAACATTTTCAAACAAGCCGTGGGAAAACCGTTATCCTATTATTTGATAAACATGCGCAACAGCCGTGCGATACTCATCCTGCAAAAATGCGACGCGCTCCGCGCCCCGCTTCCGGCGGGGATAGAAACAGGGATCCGTCACTGCTTCCATCAGAGATGAGCATTACCGGGATTTGGGGTTGACGATATTACGCCAGTCGAAATCGCCTCGGTCGAGCGCACGGACAAGAACCTCTCCCGTTGCAACGTTGGTGGCGACGGGGATGTTGTGCACGTCGCAGAGCCGGAGCATGTTCATCTCATTGGGCTCGTGCGGCTTGGGCGAAAGTGGGTCGCGGAAAAAAAGCAGAAGGTCGATCTCATTGTAGCCGATCCTTGCCGCGATCTGCTGATCGCCGCCCTGACTGCCGCTGAGAAAGCGCTGTATATCAAGACCGGTCGCCTCGGCGACCAGCTTACCCGTCGTTCCTGTGGCACAAAGCGCATGACGGCTGAGAATACCGCAATATGCGATGCAAAACTGTACCATGAGCTCCTTCTTCGAATCATGCGCGATCAGAGCAATATTCATTATCTGATCATCCTTTCCATTGAAATCAACCGTTATGCTATAGCTTCATAAGAGGAATATCCCTGCCTTCGAGACGGCCGGCGATATTGTAAAAGGCCCGTGCCGCACCCTTCCTGCGATAGGAAAGGGGCTCCCCGGCAAAGGCGGCGGCTGCAACGGCCGCATCCTCGGGAACCACGCCGATCAGCTGCAGGGATGCACCGTCGATCGCGGTATCGAGGTTCATTGACCGTCCCTCGCGGATCATTTTCGGATTCACGCGGTTGAGCACCAGTCTCAGGTGGGTGACTGAGTGAGCAAGCAGCATCTGCGCCGCCCTGTCCGCATCGCGGATGCAGACGGGATCGGGTGTCGCGACCACGATGGCGCGTTCACCGGCTGCCGCAGCAGCCTGCACGCTACGGTCGACGCCCGCAGGCGAATCGATCAACACATAATCATAATACTTGGCGAGGCCCTTGCAAAGCCTGCCAAAGCCCGCCGTATCAAAAGCCGCGTCCGGCGGAGACTGCGGAGCCGGCAACAGAAAAAGACCCGCCCGGCCGGTGTCGACAATGGCCTTCACAGGCTCGCAGAGCCCCGCTAGCACATCGCCGAGGTCGTACACGACCTTATCTGAAACACCGAGCAGCAGGTCGAGCGCCCTCAGGCCGGCATCGGCGTCGATCAGCAGCACCTTGCGCCCGCTTTCGGCGAGAGCCGCGCCGCAGTTGACGGCAAATGTCGATTTACCCGTGCCGCCCTTGCCGGAGGCAACCGAAATAACAGAGCTCATTGAACAGCACCTTAACTTCCGGTAACCTTTATTTTATCATAAAAAGAGGTTCAAGTCAAAGAAAAACCACCAAACAATCAAATACAACGGCCCGGATTTGATGAAATTTGATGTCTTCTCCTGTGAATTTTGCCATAGTGCCGCACTTAAAACAGGGCCGGGGCTTTTCCGGGCGGCCCGAAGGAAGAGGCTATTGTAAAAGCGTCGAATCGTAAACCGGCGAGGAAACCTTGTTTGTGTAATAGAAATAGTTGTTGAATACGTCCTTCGCCACGGGCGAGGTCTGATTGCCGTGATAGCCGTGCTCGACGACGACGGCGACGGCGATCTGCGGATTGTCGGCAGGCGCATAGCCGAGGAAGAGGCCGTTGTAATAGCCGCCCGGCACCTGCGCCGTGCCGGTCTTGCCTCCGACAGGCATGCTGTAGCCGCTGAAGACCTGCTGGCCGGTGCCTTCCTCAATAACCTGGTGCAGGCCCTCCATGACCGTCGAAAGTACGCTTGATGAGATGTCGAGCTTTGAAAGAACCTTCGGCGTGGAATTATCCAGAATAACCGTTGAGCCGTCGTAGCTCAGCACCTTTTTTACGACATGCACCTGATAGCGCGTGCCGCCGTTGACGATTGTCGAGATGTAATCGGCGAGCTGAAGGGGGGTGTAGAGGTTGTCAAACTGCCCGATGGACGACTGCAGCGTGTCGCCGGGGTTCCAGGCGGCGCGGCCGCATGCCGCCTTCTCGGCAGGGCCC
>JARLHS010000134.1 GCA_031292115.1 Clostridia bacterium
ATCACATCACCAACGCGGGCACCATCGCCGGCTGCTATGTCACCGACGGCAAGGTCGCGCGCAACGCGCTCATCCGCGTCGTCCGAGACGGCATTGTCATCACCGAGGATAAGATCAGCTCTCTCAAACGCTTCAAGGATGACGCCAAGGAAGTGGCACAGGGCTACGAATGCGGCATCGGGCTTGAAAAGTTCAACGATATCAAAGAGGGCGATGTCTACGAATCCTTCATTATCGAGCAATACAAAGAGGATTAACGGCAATACTATTACGGCGGCTTATTAATATGCAAACACTGACTGAATTTCGCCGTAACAGAATTCTCTAAAAAGGGGGTGCCGCCTCAATGGCCGGCCACAGAATGGACAGGCTCACCCAGGATCTCCGCCGCGAGCTTGCCGACATCATCCGCAATATGAAGGACCCACGCGCAACGGGGATCATCAGCGTCGGCCTGGTTGAGCTCGCGCAGGATCTTTCCATCGCGAAGGTGCATGTCAGCACCCTGGACGGAAACAGCGCGGCAACGGCAAAAGCACTCAACGGCGCCTCCGGCTACGTGCGCCACGAGCTTTCGGAGCGTCTTCGCATCCGCAAGACGCCGGCGCTCAAGTTTGTGCCCGACGATTCCATTGAACAGAGCGTGCGCATGTCGAAACTGATCAGCGACGTATCCAAGAGCGACATTTCCAAGAGCGATATATCCAAGAATGATATTTCCAAGAATGATATTTCAAAGACGGAAAACGAAGGCTGACCGGCCGTCGTTTCCCTTTTGTTTATGATGCATTTTATTTGAAAGGACTGTTGCCCGTGAGTGCAACCGTCAGCGAGCAGGGAGCCGCCAGGCTTTTGCGCGGCGCCGACCACCTGCTGATCGTTTCACATGCCGCGCCCGACGGGGATACTGTCGGCGCGGCCTTTGCGCTGGGCAGAGCGATGCAGATTCTCGGCAAATCGGTGAGAATTGAATGCTCCGACGCGATCCCCCACCGCTACGATTACCTTTTTTCAGGTGTAAAACCCCAGCAGTTTGAGCCGCAGGCCGTCGTCGCCGTCGACATCGCAGACCGGCACCTCATCGGCGAGCGGCTTTCGGCACAGTGCAAACAGGTGCTGCTGTGCATCGACCACCATGTTTCCAACATGAAATATGCCGATCACACGCTTGTCGATGCGCACGCCGCGGCGACCTGCGAGATCGTCGCGCGCGTTATACAGGCGCTCGGCGTCGCATTCGACCGTGAAATCGCCAGTGCCGTCTATACGGGCCTCGCTTCGGATACGGGCTGCTTCCGTTACTCCAACACGACTCCCGCGACGCTGCGCTGCGCGGCGGCCATGTCTGAATACGGCGCCGACACGGCCAGAATCAACAAAATTCTTTTTGAAACCGTCTCGCTGGCCCGGCTCAGGATTGAAAGCGGCGCGCTGGCGTCGCTCGAGCTGCTGTATGACGGCCGCATCGCTATGATGACCGTCCCGCTCGAGCTCATGAAAAGCGCTGACGCCTGCGAGGAGGAGCTTGAAGGCATCGCATCGCTCCCGGCGCAGATCGAGGGCGTGCAGGCGGGCATCACGGTGAAGGAAAAACAGCCTGGGTTCTATAAGATCTCGATGCGTACAGACGGCTCCGTCAACGCTTCGCGTGTCTGCGCGGGGCTCGGCGGCGGCGGCCACCCATGCGCGGCCGGGTGCGAATTCCGCGGCACGCTCGATCAGGCCAAAGCGGCGATTGCCGGCCTGGTGGGCAAGGCGCTCCTGCAAGAGGCCCCGTAATGGGTGGGATCCTCTGTATCGATAAACCGGCGGGCATGACCTCCTTCGACGTCGTTTCCGTCATGCGGCGGCTTGCGGGTGAAAAGAAGATCGGCCACGCGGGCACGCTTGACCCGATGGCGACGGGCGTGCTGCCGCTCTTTCTCGGCGCCGCGACGCGCGCCGTCGACCTGCTGCCAAGCCACGACAAGGCCTACATAGCCGGATTCCGGCTCGGCATCACCACCGATACGGGTGACATCACGGGTGAAATCCTCACGCGCCGGCCGGTTTCCGTTTCAAGGGACGAGGCGGAGCGGACGGCGCGTGAATTTGTCGGTGAGCAGCTGCAGCGGCCTCCGATGTATTCGGCCGTGCGCGTAGCGGGCAGGCACCTCTACGAGCTTGCGCGCAAGGGCGTGGAGGTGGAGCGGGCGCCGCGCGCCATTCGGGTTTACGAATTGACGTTCGCCTGCGGCGGGGCCGCGGATGAATATACAATCGCGGTGAAATGCTCCAAAGGCACCTATATCCGCACGCTCTGCGGGGATATCGGCGAGCGCCTCGGCTGCGGCGCCGTGATGACCTCTCTGCGCAGAACGATGGCCGCCGGCTTCACGCTGGCGGATTGCATCACGCTCGACGAGGCGCGGCGGCTGGCGCCGGAGGGCGGGCTCGACGGGTGCGTGAGAAGCCTCGAATCGGCGTTTGTATCACTGCCCGAGGCGATCGCAACCGAAAAGCAGGCGGCAAGATTCTTCAGCGGCGGCCCGCTGCTGCTTTCGCGTCTGGAATTTCGCCCGTCGGACGCCGCACCCGCAGGCAATTTCCGCGTCAAATCGGAGGACGGGGTGTTTTTAGGCCTTGCCCGCGCCGACACGCAGAGCGGCGAGCTCAAAATTCTATTGAACAGGGTGTAAATTGTAACCGTGCAGATTATCGCAGCAGATCAAAACACAATATTTCCAGGGCCCATATCGACCGCACTCGGGTATTTCGACGGAGTCCACATCGGTCACGCCGCCGTGATCGGCGCCGCCGTTGAGCACGCGCGCGCGAACAGGCTGATCCCGGCGGTCGTCACGTTCCGCGGGCGGCTTGGGGGGCGGCAGCTTCTGATGACCGAAGCACTCAAAGAGGAGGCTCTCGCCTCCCTCGGGGTCGATACGGTCATCTATCTCGATTTCGAGTCGGTGAAGGGCCTTTCTCCCGCGGAGTTTGTGGGCGGCATGCTCAAAGAGCGGCTGCATGCGCAGGCTGCGTTCTGCGGATTCAACTACCGTTTCGCAAGCGGAGCCTCGGCCGACGCGCGGGAGCTCGAGCGCCTCTGCGCGGCGCAGGGCATTCAGACACAGGTGATTGCGCCGCTGTGCGCGGGCGGCCAGCCCGTGAGCTCGACGCGCATCCGCTCGCTGCTTGAATCAGGCGATATCGGTGAAGCGAATGCACTGCTTGGGCGCTGCTTTGCCATTGAAGCCACGGTCATCCGCGGCAGACGGCTCGGAACTCAGCTCGGCACGACCACGATCAACCAGACGCTGCCGGAAGGGCTTGTCACGCCCCGTTTCGGCGTCTATGCCTCCGCTGCCGCCGTGGGGGGCGAAAGCATGCCCGCCGTCACCAATATCGGCGTGAGGCCGACCGTCGACGGCACGGACGTGCTGTGCGAGACCTATATTCCGGGCTATGCGGGCGATTTATACGGCCGGATCGTGCGCGTAAGCCTCAAGGCCTTCCTGCGCGGCGAGAAACGGTTTTCCGGCATCGAAGAACTCAAAGAGCAGATCCTGCGCGACGCGGAAATGTCGCTGCGGCTGCAGTCGAAAGGATAAGACAAATGGGCCAGGACGCTGTCGCAGCCAGAAAACGCATCGAAATCCTCGACGCCGTGCGCGGCATCGCTATCCTTGCGATGGTCGTTTATCACGCGCTCTACGACATAAACGATGTGTTCGGCTTTCAGATCCGCTTATTCAACATGCTCAGCGTGCTCGAGCCGCCTTTTGCCGGGGCGTTTATCCTGCTGGCAGGGGTTTCCTGCCGTTTTTCGCACAACAATTACAAGCGTGCCGAGAAAGTCCTCGTGCTCGCGGCGGTCGTGACGGCTGCGACGGTGCTGATCTCCGCGTATATCGCCCCCGGCGAATCCATTTATTTCGGCATCCTCCATTTCATGGGGTTCGCCATCCTGCTCTGGGCATTGCTGGGCCGCGCGCTCGACAAGATACCGCGCCGGGTCGCCTGGCCGCTGTGGGCACTACTTTTCATCGTCACGTTCGTCATGCCGGCAACCTATTTCGTCGGCATCCCTCACCTGATCGGCTTCTATCTGCCCTCGCAGCTCACCTCGCAGGGCTGGCTTTTCGCGCTCGGCGTGCCGGATTCCACCTTTGTCTCGGCTGATTACTTCCCGATGATCCCGTGGTTCTTCCTTTTTATGCTGGGTACGCTCATCGGCATACCGATCAAGGAGCACCGTCTGCCCAAGCGTTTTTACACGCAGCGCGTTCCGTTTTTCGCGTTTCTGGGGCGCCATACGCTGCTGATCTACATCCTTCACCAGCCGATCGTCTTCGGCATCCTCTGGATGCTCACGCACGTTCTGAAGATCAATCTGTAATACCGGAGCCGGATTTCCTCCTGCACCCCGGCTTATAATTAAAATCATGATAATACTGATTTTCATTTAGAAAGTAGACAAAGTCTACTTTCTAAATCTCGTCGATGGCGAGCTGCAAAAGTGCTTGCACTTTTGCAAAATGAGTAATGAACGGCTTTTCTCGGCGGCGAGCCGCCGCCCGCCGCAAAACGCGGCGGCATTTATCGGTAGATAATATCTACCGATAAAAAAGAAAATAGTATAAGAGGGCCTGGAAACATTGCGGAACATATTTGATTTTCACACGCACGCCTACCCCGACAAGGTCGCAGGTAAGGCGGTGGAATTTCTCAACAGCTATTACCACGTGGATTGCGCCGGAAACGGCACAATGGGCGACCTGAAGCGCTCGGCGGCAGAGGGGGGCGTAAGCCACCTGCTTGTGCATGCCGTCGCGACAAGGCCCGATCAGGTTGAGAACGTCAACAGCTGGATCGCGCGCCATATCGGCGGCAATGTGTACGGCTTCGGCACCATCCACCCGCTTTACGGGCACATCGGGAGCGAGCTTGACCGCATCCGCTCGCTCGGGCTCCAGGGGCTCAAGCTGCACCCGGATTTCCAGCAGTTTTACGTCGACGACCCGATGATGGATCCGATCTTCGGTGCGATCGAGGGCGAAATGCCCGTGCTGATCCATGCGGGCGACCGGCAAAACGATTACTCCTCGCCCGCGCGCATCCAAAGGGTCGTGCAGCGATTCCCGCGGCTGACGGTGATCGCCGCGCACCTCGGCGGCTTCTCGCAGTGGGATGAGGCCATGCAGTGCCTGCACGGCAATAATCTTTATGTGGATACCTCAAGCTCCCTGCCGTTTCTCGAAAAGGCCCGCGCGATTGAGATCATCCACAGTTATGACATCGAGCATGTGCTTTTCGGAACGGATTATCCGCTCACACGGCACAAAGAGGAGCTTGAGCGGTTTTCGATGCTCGGCCTCACGCCCGCTCAGAACGATCTGATCCTCTTCGACAACGCGGCGAGGCTGCTGCGTATATAGCGGCGAATTGGCTTTTTTCTTTCCGGATGCCAAACCCGCTCCTACGTATAATGGAAACATATGTAACTCTTTTTGAGGTTTCTATGAGAGCGCTCTTGAAATTTACGCGCGAAAACGGTATGATTACATGGAGGTGAATAAATACAATGCAGGATGTTCAAACCGGCCGGCCGCGCAAGGTGCTGCTGGTTTATCCCGATTATACGACCGAGCACATCAAGGATAGCGCAGGCAGCTACTCCGAGGGCCTTGCCTCCATATCGGCCGTTCTCAAAAAGGGTGGGCACCAGGTCGCCCTCTACCATATGACGCAGCAGCCCGAAAAGGAAGATTTCGTGAAGAAGCTCGGCGAGCATGCTGACACGGATGTTGTCGCCTTCACGGTGCGCACCACCGCTTTCACGGATGTGTGCAATTTTCTGAAATGGTCAAAAGAAGCCCTGCCGAACGCCATCACGCTGTGCGGCGGCTATCATCCGACACTCGACCCGGAGGCGGTCATCACCGCCGAGTGCGTCGACGCCATCTGCATCGGCGAGGGCGAATACCCCACGCTGGAGCTTTGCGACTGTTTCGGTGACGAGGAAAAGATGCACGCCATCCGGAATCTTTGGTTCAACACCGCGCAGGGTGTCATCCGCAACCCTGTCCGCCCGTGCATCTCCAGCCTGGAGGAGCTCCCGCTGCCCGACTATGATCTCTTTGATTACGACAATCTCGCGTCGTCGCGCATGAAGACGGCGCTGGTGATGGTTTCACGCGGCTGCATCTTCTCCTGCACCTATTGCAGCAACTCCAAGCTGCGCGAGGTCTACCCGAATAAGGCGGAATACGCGCGGTTCCGGAGCCCTGAAAACGCCATCAGCCTGCTGCAGACGCTGCTTGAAAGATATCCGTATATCAAATATATCAACTTCCGCGACGCGATCCTCAACATGAAAAAGGTCTGGTTCGAGCAATTCATCGTGCTTTACCGTGAAAAGATCCATCTGCCGTTTACGGGCAACCTGAGGCTCGACCTGCTCAGCGAAGACGTTGTGCAGAAGCTGGCCGAGGCGGGCTGCTATATGATCGACGTCGGCCTTGAATCGGGCGATTACCTGATGCGCAAGAAGTATCTGCAGCGCAACATGACCGACGAGCAGATCATCAATTCGTTCCAATGGTTTCGCAAGTACGGCATTACGTCGATGACCTACAATATCGTCGGGCTTCCGCACGAAGACCTGAAGCTTGCGCTCAAGACCGTCAAGCTCAACGCCGTCATCCGGCCCGACCGCATGATCGCAAATATTTTCACGCCGTTCCCGATGACGCGCCTGACCGATATCGCGCGCGAAGACGGCTTTTTGGGCGACACGGTGGATTTCAACCGGCGCGTTTTCCTCGAGCAGCCGCAGTTTCCCGAGCGGCAGGTGCTGTTTGTCGAAGATTATTTCAGCGCGTTCGTCAAGCTTTACCACTTCGCCTGGCGGCTGCCGCGGCCGCTCTCAAAGGGCTTTGAAAAAATGCTCGACGCCTTTTTCGTAACGCCGCACAAGCCGCACGGCTTTCTTGTCGCCTGCTACGACCTGCGAACGAAGTCGGTAAAAAAGCTCAAACGCACGCTGCTCAAGGCGAGCCCCAAGCTTTATCTCAAGCTGCGTGACGCGGTGGTCATGAAGCGCTCCTCGAGCCGTACAAAATAGCACAGGGGCGCAGACAGTCTGAATTTGTCATAACAAGAGGGAATCCATAATGAAAGAGCGGCCAAAGATCAACCTGCCGATGACTTCAAAGGAATGGGTCGTCGAAATCCTATGCGTGCTGGCGATTCTCACAACGATCGTACTGCTGGTGATAAATTACGTGCGGCTGCCCGAGCGTGTGCCCAGCCATTTCGATTTTTCCGGCGCAGCCGACGGCTGGGGCAGCAAGAGCGTCCTGTTTATGCTGCCCTGCTTGATGATTGGGCTTTACCTGGTAATGACGATTGTCGCGCGTTTCCCGAGGATCTTCAACATGCCCATTGAGATCACCGAGGAAAATGCCGAGCGCGAATACCGGCTCGCCCGTGGTATGGTTGCGGTGATCAAGCTTGAGATTGTCCTCTTTATGGCGCTGTTCGAATGGCAGACGATCAAAGCTGCCGCGGAAGGCAGACTGCAAATGGGGATGTGGTACACGATTGCTTTTGTCGGGGTGATCTTCGCCACCATCGCCGTTTCGATCGTGCTGATGTTCCGAAAGCAATAATGCAGTCTCTTTCAGAACGATAAAGGAGCCGCTGTCTATCCGTATTTTCGCTGTAAAGTGCCTATGTTGAAAACAGTCTTTTGAAAGGATGAAGACGATGAGCGGTTTTAGGGAAATTTCGCCCGAAGATATGCAGGGCAATGTCTTTGAGCAGATCGGCAGGCAATGGATGCTGATCACGGCAGGCGACAAGGCCGGCTTCAACACGATGACGGCGAGCTGGGGCGGTATGGGCGTCCTCTGGGGCCGGGACGTCGCTTTCTGCTTCATCCGCCCGCAGCGCTACACCTATCAGTTTGTGCAGAAGCAGCCGCGTTTTACGCTGAGTTTTTACGGCGACGGGCAGCGGGAGGCGCTCAACCTCTGCGGCACGCGCTCCGGCCGCGACCTCGATAAGGCGAAGGCCGCCGGCCTCACGCCCGTCTTTGAAGGCGGCGCCGTCTGGTTTGACGAAGCCAAGCTTGTCCTTGTGTGCCAGAAGCTTTATGATCAGGATATCGACCCCAGCAACTTCCTTGATGCCGGCATCGCGCAGCATTACGCGCAAAAGGATTACCACCGCATGTATATCGGCGGGATTGAACGGGTGCTGGTGAAGGAATAGAAAGAATTTCCTTTTGCATTAAACGATCGAAAAAACGAATCTCTGGAGAAGCTCGATTTTGAGCGCTCCGGAGATTTTTTTTGCATAATTTTATCGGTAACCTGTTTTGCAACCGCCTCTTTGGAGGCGAATGCCTGCCGATAACATCATACACATTTTTTCATCCACGTGTATCTGCGTCGCCATTCCGGGCGCCAGTTGTCGCAAATACGGCCTTCCGTTAGATTTATTTTAAGAAAACGCAATAAAATGCTGCTTTGTGACCAGCGTATGACCGCGATCATAGATAATGGAGAGGAACGAATGAAATGTGCCTGTAGAAACCTTGGAGGAATGGACATGCCCATCACACAAGCGGTTCGCCGCCCCGGCGCTGTATCAAAGGTTTACGTTTATATCGATGACTTGGGTATAAACGGGATGCAAGGCAGGCTCTTTTTCTACGGCGGCGATGAAATGTCCTTTAACGGAATGCTGGAAATGTTAAAAAAGACAGAATCAGTGCTTGACCGGTATTCAATGCCTCAGCCGGTGTTTCAGTACAGAGAGTTTGACGGAGGGACGAAGGCTAAAACGCATAAAGAACCGAGGGATCGAGCAATGGAGCAGAAAGACGAAACCGTCAGGGCGGAAGGAAGTGAAGCACACGAGAGCAAGGCCACTTTCGTTATACATGTGAAATACCGGCAAAACGCGACCTGGCAGGGAGAAATCAAGTGGGTGAACCGCGACAAGATCCAGTATTTCAGGAGCAGCCTCGAAATGATCAAACTGATGGATGAGGCTCTTGAAGAAGAATTAGGAAAATCGGATAAAACCAAGTGGAAATGAACAAAAATTACCAATTTATGACTGCGGTGTGACCAGAAAGATTTATAGTAGCATATTGTGGAGTCGAAAACCGCAGCATGGCATTCCATTTCGGATTCTATATTTACTTCATATAGAATGACATTTAAAAGGAGGGTATTTATGAATAGCCTGTTTAAAAAAGTTGTCTCTTTTGTGTCATCGGGCGCTCTTCTTGCAACCATGATGATGCCGGGAGGCATGATGACCTCGGCAACTGTGTCGGATCCGATCACACTGAGCAAAACGGCCACCGCCAAGAGCGGGACGACCAACCAGTGGGATGTGACGCTTGAGGTTAAAGGCTCAAATGTGACGATCAACCCGACGGCCGACATCGTTCTGGTGATCGACAATTCGGGGAGCATGGCCGGCTCCAAGCTTTCGAATGCGATAACTGCCGCCAATAGTTTTGTCGCGAGTGTCCTGACAAGCAGCCACCCCGGGGCCAAGATCGCGGTCGTTTCGTTAGCTCATGATTATGCGAAGGTATGCGATTTTACCGCATATTCAAGCACAACCGACAATGTAAAAGCCGTGCAGAATAAGATTTCCGCGATAACAGCCGACGGCTCGCGCGGGACAGATCTGCAGGGGGGCATCTATGAGGCCGAGCAGCTTCTGGGCGCGGCAAGCGAGGCGAAAATCTCGAGCAAGAGCATTGTTGTGCTCTCGGACGGCGAGCCGAACTACAGCTACCCCGGCACCGCCACAACTCCCGGATCATGGACAGACGACAATACAGCCGGCAAATATAACTATTACGTCACGAATTTTGACTATAGCACGAAAATCGGCGACGGTTCGAATTATCAGCTGCCAAAGACAAACGGCCACAACTATAACGGCTATATGATAGGTACCACAAACGTCAACAATAGCGGCATCGGGGCCGTTTCAGAGGCGCAGTTTGCCAAGAACGCGAAGTACACTCTTTATACCGTGGGCTACGGTGTCGACAGCGGCAGCACTGCTGAGAAAGTTCTTCAGGCAGTGGCCAGCAGCGCCGGCAACTATTATGCCGCATCGGTCAGCAGCATCCAAACAGTATTTAACACAATTCTGACCGCCATCAACGTTCCGGTGGGAAAAGATGGAGTTGTATCGGATCCGATCGGCAGCGAATACACCTTCGTAGGGCCGACCCCGCTGGCTCCGACTCAGGGCAACGCGAGCTACAGCGCCGGCGCGATCACATGGAATTTAGGCAGCATCGATCAAAACACGGATGCCACGCTTACGTATACCGTACAGATCAATGCCGGAGCAACGCCTGGTACGTTGTACGATACCAACGGCACAACCACACTGACCTATACGGATCCCAACGGTAGCAGTCAGAATCAGAATTTCCCGATTCCCCAGGCGGGCGTCAACGGCTACGAGGTTGATTACTACTACGGCGGCGTGCAGGATAAGAGCGCGACGGTAAAAGGTACCGCGCAGCTCGGCACCGCGATCCCGCACAGTGCGAAAGACAAGGTCGGCTTTACGCTCGAAGCCAGCAACCCCGTATTTTCAGGTGACGGCACCGTCACATCAGATACTACAAAGAACGTCATCACCTACAATTACGCAAAGAACGGCGAGACCTATTCGGTGAGGTACCACAGCCCGAGCGGCACGGTAACCACCAATCCGAATGGCGCCGCGGGCACGTTTGGAGACGCGATCACACCCGCAGCGACACCGACAGGCGAACACATCACAGAAGTAAAGGTAAACAATTCTGATATTTCGGCGGTAGGCGGCACTTACACCATGACACTCGGCGAAGGCAGTAACGTCATGGATGTGTACTATGCACTGAACGCCGAGACTTACACGATCAACTATTTCAGCCCGACCGGAGTAAAGACCACAAACCCCAACAACGCTTCGGGATTGTACGGTCAGACGATTACGGCCGCTGCCGCACCGGCAGGCGAACACATCGATCATGTCACCTATTCCAACGGTGCAACAACCGTTAACGTCGATGCAGTCGGCGGCACCTATTCCGTCAGCCTGAAAGACGGCGGGAATATCCTGAATGTGTACTATGCACTGAATGCCGAGACTTACACGATCAACTATTACAGCCCGACCGGAGTAAAGACCACAGACCCCAACAACGCCGCGGGATTGTACGGCCAGACGATCACACCCGCAGCGACACCGGCAGGCGAGCACATCGATCATGTTACCTATTCCGACGGAGCAACAACTGTTGCCGTTGATGCAGTCGGCGGCACCTATTCCGTCAGTCTGAAAGACGGCGGGAATATCATGAATGTCTACTACGCACTGAACAGCGAGACCTATACGGTGAGGTACCACAGCCCGAACGGCGCGGTAACCATCAATCCGAACGGCGCCGCGGGCGCGTATGGAGAAGCAATCACACCCGCAGCGACACCGACAGGCGAGCATGTCACAGAAGTAAAGGTAAACAATTCTGATATTTCTGCGGTCGGCGGTATTTACACCATGACCCTCGGCGAAGGCAGCAACGTCATGGATGTCTACTACGCGCTGAACAGCGAGACCTATACGGTGAAATACCACAGCCCGAACGGCACGGTAACCATCAATCCGAACGGCGCCACGGGCACGAATGGAGACGCGATCTCACCCGCATCGACACCGACAGGCGAGCACATCACAGAAGTAAAGGTAAACAATTCTGATATTTCTGCGGTTGGCGGCATTTACACCATGATCCTCGGCGAAGGCAGCAACGTCATGGATGTCTACTACGCGCTG
>JARLHS010000015.1 GCA_031292115.1 Clostridia bacterium
AACTGCGCCGCGCGGTTTTTCCGGCGCCCCGCATCTAAATATCGCCCTTTTTTGCACCCTTTTTTCGGCGAGCGAAAAAAGCGGTGAGTCATCGCGGCTTGAGCGGCAAAGATGTATTTCATGTTAAATTATCCCATATCGAGCAGATTACTCACTTGAAATAGCGAAGAGCCATAAAATGTGACATATTTAATTGCCGAAGTAATACTATGGCGCCCTTCCCCTTCATATCTTTATAAAGGGAAAAGCAATGAAGGGGGCAGGGCAGATGTTTGTGGTCTCGATGAAGTTGTCGACCCTTAAAGTCGTGTCAGTGCTGGCTGTGATAGCGGTCATAATCACCGTGGTGGCGGTATGGCCGCGCGGGGAGGTCCAGGCGAGCACTGTCACAACCAAGCAGGTCACCGGCATCTCGACTAACGAAAAACGCGTCGGGTTTATCCAGAGTTACGGCTGGAAGGTCGACTCCACTCCGGTTGAAGTGGTCGAGATCACCATTCCGCAGACCTTCAACGAAGTTTATAAAAACTATAACAGCCTGCAGAAGAAACAGGGCTTCGACCTTTCAAATTACAAAGGGAAACGCTGCAAGCGCTGGACCTACCGCGTGACAAATTACCCGGGTATCAAGGACGAGGTGCGTGCAAACCTGCTGGTCTATAACGACCGCGTGATCGGCGGAGATATCGCAACCGTCGCGCTCAATGGCTTTATGCATGGTTTCACCCCGCCGCAGGATACCGACAACACGCAGGACGTGACGCCGGCTTCTGCAAATATCGTCAGCGGGATTGCGGATGTGACGCTGCAATCCGCTATCGTGGGATGACGGAATAGAAAAATACGGGAAGGGATTTGTATATGCCTTCAATGAGGCTCGACAAGCTGCTTGCGGCACAGGGCGTCTGCACACGGCGGGAGCTGCAGCGGTATTTAAAGGCGGGGCGCGCCACGGTGAACGGCCGGGTGGTTTCGGCACCGGAGCTGAAGGTTGACCCCGCCGTGGATGCCGTCGAATTCGACGGCCGTGTGCTGCAGTATCGTGAGCACGTTTATTATATGCTCAATAAGCCGGCCGGCGTCGTTTCCGCCAGCAGCGACCCGCGTGAACGCACGGTGCTCGACCTGCTGCCGCCCGAGCTGCGCAGACCCGGGCTTTTCCCGGCAGGCCGGCTTGACAAGGATACCGAGGGTCTGCTGCTGATCACCGACGACGGCGCCTTCGCGCATGCCATCCTATCGCCGCACAGGCATGTCGCAAAATGTTATTTTGTGACCGTCGATTCTTCGATCGGCGAAGACGATCGTCGCAGTTTTTCGGCTGGAATGACGCTTTCCGACGGCACGCAATGCCTTCCGGCGCAGCTTGAGCCCGCCGATGAGGGCGACGCGAGGCAGGCATTTGTGACGATCAGCGAAGGAAAATACCATCAAATCAAGCGAATGTTTGAAGCAGTCGGCAAGCATGTAATCTATCTAAAAAGAGTGTCAATTGGCACGCTCCAATTGGACAAGCTGTTGCAAAGAGGTGAGATAAAAGAACTAAAATGGGAAGAAATACAAGAAATATCTAAAGTATAGAAATTATTGCAGGTAAATGGCCGGTCTGTCTATTATACAAATTCAATAAAGCTTAAAAATAATCTTTGGACAATAAGCGTCTATCATTCCTCCTTGTAATCTGCTATTATTATATAACAGGAAGCCCGGTAAATAAAAATCACGGGAGGTCATAACATGGCGGGTGTGGTTTTAAAGAACATCTACAAAAAATACGAAAGTGGTATCACAGCGGTCTCCGACTTCAATCTTGAGATTCAGGATAAAGAATTTATCATATTGGTCGGTCCCTCCGGCTGCGGAAAATCCACTACACTGAGAATGATCGCAGGGCTCGAGGAGATTTCCGAAGGCGAGCTCTATATCGGCGGCAGGCTGGTAAATGAAGTCGCGCCGAAGGATAGGGACATTGCAATGGTTTTCCAGAACTATGCCCTTTATCCGCACATGACGGTTTACGACAATATGGCTTTCGGCCTGAAGCTTCGCAAGACGCCGAAGGAAGATATCAAGCGCCGTGTTGAGGAAGCCGCGCGCGTACTCGACATTTCCCATCTGCTCGACAGAAAGCCGAAGGCACTTTCAGGCGGCCAGAGACAGCGTGTTGCGCTTGGGCGCGCCATCGTCCGTGAGCCGAAGGTGTTCCTGCTTGATGAGCCTCTTTCCAACCTGGACGCCAAGCTGCGTGCTCAGATGAGGACAGAGCTTTCCAAGCTGCACATTCGCCTCGGCACAACGTTTATCTATGTCACGCATGATCAGATCGAGGCCATGACGATGGGCGATCGCATCGTTGTTATGAATAACGGTTACATCCAGCAGGTCGATTCTCCGAGCAACCTGTACGACAAGCCTGTCAACAAGTTCGTTGCAGGGTTCATGGGCTCTCCTCAAATGAATTTCATCGACGCCACAGTCATCGAAAAAGATGGTGTGCCTTGCCTCAAGTTCGGCACGGAAACAGAGTATGTTTTCAGGATTCCGGAAGCAAAGCTTAAGGGCGACAAGATGAAAGCCTATGTTGGTAAAGAAGTCACGCTTGGCGTGCGTCCTGAGAACATCCATGATGAAGAAATGTTCCTCAATACGGCGACAGACGGCATCGTCGATGCAGAAGTCGAAGTTGCGGAGCTCATGGGCGCTGAGACTTACCTTTATCTGAATATTCAGGGTCAGCCGATTACGGCGCGTGTTACTGCGCGTTCGTCAGCACGCCCGGGCAACAAACTCAAGATTGCGTTTGATCTTAACAGAATGCATATCTTTGATAAGGAAACCGAGCAGGCAATCGTGCACTGAGTAAAGCATTTGTTCGCTTCAGGCAGCCGTCCTTTCAGGGCGGCTGCCTTTTCGTTTAGCGTAAATACGCCCCTGACCGGCATTATTCCACATTTTTGTACCGTCAATTAACATAAATTTAACAAAATATAAATGGAAAAAGCGCAATATGTGTTGCAAAAATATTGATTTGTAGTAGAATATAATTACTGTATCTTTTAAGTGATGCAATATGAGCATAATTATGCCTTTATATCAATGGAATCCATAAAAAGAGGGGAATTTCATGTCAAACAGATTGTTTCAGGGCGTTATCCAGCAAATGAAAGAAGTGCTCGACAGGGTCGTCGGTGTTATCGATGAGAACGGCGCGGTCATTGCATGCAGTGAGCTGGGGCGCATGGGAGAAATACATGAAGGTATTATCGGCGAGCTCGCGGGCGTGCCGCTGCTGTTGCGTTCAGGCTGGACATATAAGCCGTTTGGCTCAAGGCCCAAGCCGGATTATGCGGTCTTTGTAGAAGGCAGCGATCAGCTTGCGGCAAAATATGCCGGGATGCTGTGCGTTTCACTTTCAAGTATCAAGCAATATTATGACGAGCGGTATGACCGCGGCAATTTTATTAAGAACGTCATTCTTGACAACATCCTGCCCGGCGACATCTATCTGAAGGCGAGGGAGCTTCACCTGAGCGCGGAAGTGACGCGTGTCGTGCTGCTTCTGCGCATCGTCGACAAAAACGATGTTTCCGCATTCGACGTGCTGCAAAACCTTTTTCCCGACAGGCAGAAGGATTTTGTCATCAACATCAGTGAAACGGAGCTCGCGCTGGTCAAGGAGATCCGTTCGGGCATTGATACCAAAGATATCGAGAAGCTCGCGCGCTCGATCGTCGACACGCTCAGCACCGAGTTTTATACGCATTCCATTATCGGCATCGGCACGGTGGTCAGCAGCGTGAAAGATCTGGCGAAGTCCTTCAAAGAGGCGCAGGTAGCCCTCGAGGTCGGCAAGGTGTTCGATACCGAAAAAAGCATCGTCAGCTACGACAATCTCGGCATCGCGCGGCTGATCTATCAGCTGCCCACAACGCTCTGCGAGATGTTCCTCAAGGAGGTTTTCAAGAAAGGCACGATCGAGTCGCTTGATCAGGAGACGCTTTTCACCATCCAGCGCTTTTTTGAAAACAACCTCAACGTTTCCGAGACCTCGCGCAAGCTGTTTGTCCATCGCAACACACTGGTCTACAGGCTTGAAAAGATTAAAAAGCTCACGGGCCTTGACCTGAGGGAATTCGACCATGCCATCATCTTCAAGGTGGCGTTAATGGTGCGGAAATATTTGGTTTCCAATCCGGACAGACTCTAATGTCTTAAAGGATGTGTCAAAGTGATAGAATTCATAGATGTATACAAAATCTATGAAAACGGGACAAAAGCGCTCAAGGGCATCAATCTTAAAATAGACGAGGGAGAATTTGTTTTTGTCCGCGGCGCGTCGGGTGCAGGCAAGAGCACACTTGTCAAGCTGTTGCTGCATGAAGAGAAGCCTTCCGCCGGTGAGGTAATCGTCAACGGTTACTATGTTTCCAAAATGACGCGGCAGGAGGTTCCCTACCTTAGGCGCACGATGGGTGTCGTTTTTCAGGATTTCAGGCTGATCCCCAATATGACGGCTTTTGAAAATGTCGCGTTTGCCATGAGAGCCACGGGCGCTCGACGGCGCGATATTCGCCGCAGGGTGCCCTATGTTCTCGGCCTGGTAGGGCTTGCGGGCAAGGCGCGCAGCCACCCCAGCCAGCTTTCAGGCGGCGAGCAGCAGCGCGTTTCCCTAGCGAGGGCGCTGGTCAACAATCCATCGATCATCGTTGCCGACGAGCCTACTGGCAATATTGACCCCAATCTCACATTTGAGGTCATGGAGATGCTCGACGAAATCAATCGGCGGGGGACGACGATCGTCATGGTCACTCATGATACAACGATTGTCGAGCGGTATGCCTATCATAGAATCGTGACAATTGACGGCGGGGAAATTGCAGAAGACTTGCCGGGGAGCAACGTTTAATGGAAAGAATTCGTTATTTTTTCGGCGAAGCACTCAGAAGCATCTGGAAGAACCGCATGATGTCCATGGCATCCATTGGCGTGCTTGCGGTCTGCCTGATCCTTCTCGGGAGCTCGCTGATTGTTTCTTATAATATCAGCAATGTTATCCGACAGATTGAAGGGCAAAACCAGATCATGGTTTTCCTCAACGATGACCTGGATGCGGCCGGGATAGAAAATGTCGGGGATGAAATCACGGCGCTGCCCGACGTAAAGGAATGCATCTTTGTCTCAAAGCAGGAAGCGCTTGATGAACAGAAAAAGGCACTCGGCTCCAATGCCGATCTTTTAAGCGGCTACGACGCCGATAATTTTCTGCCCAACGGTTACCGCATCAGTCTTACCGGTATGGAGCACTTTTCGCAAACTGTCCAGAGTCTTGAAAAGATCCCGGGGATCATCAAGATCCAGCAGCATGAGGATGTCGCCGATAAGCTCAACAACATCAAAAGGATCATCAGCATGGTCGGCATATGGCTTTTTGTCATCCTTGCGCTGGTTTCTTTGTTTATTATTTCAAACACCATCAAGCTGGCCATGTTCGTACGTAAGCGTGAAATTAACATTATGAAGTTCGTCGGTGCGACCGATTGGTTCATCCGCTGGCCGTTTGTGTTTGAAGGCATGCTGATTGGCCTGATTGCCAGCCTCCTTGCATTCGGCGTGCAATATTATATCTATCGCATTCCGCTTGCGCGGGTCATGACCGATCTTAAGCTCCAGGAGCTGACGCTCGGCAGCACAAACATAGCCCTTTTATTGGCCGCTTTTGTATGTGCCGGCATCATTGTCGGTGTGTGCGGGAGTTTGATTTCAGTTAGGAAGTATTTAAAGGTATGAAAAGACGCGAAAGAAAAAAGCTGATAAAGCGATGGGTGCTGACCGTGATTGCCCTGATCATTGTCCTGGTGCTTATCATCGGCTCCGTATCGCTGCCGCTGCTCGCTTCAAGATAACCGTATTCTTTGCATAACGCAAGGTCTTTGCCGCCGACGTGTGAATTATTGCAGGAAGCGGCAAAGGCAAAGGGCTGCGGCGCCGGATGCGGCCGCACTGCGGGCTTGGCGAAGCTTTTTACCTGCCGGTCTGCCCGGCGATTACAGGATTACGGCGGGCGGTCATACGGCACATCCTCCTGTCGTTTCGCCGTAACGGCATTGATAGGGACTCTCGAAGGTTTTACTGTGAAAAGGCGTGCAGCGCCTCGAAACTTCAAAGCATGCCAGTCATTACTTCGGCAATTAATCATGATGAATTTGCGACATGTTTAATTGCCGAAGTAATCATTCCATTATGCCACAGACGCAGGTTAAAAAACAGATATCGTACCATTTGCGGAGCAATGCCGCAACAGGTGCTTCTGCGCCTGCTTTTGAATGGGTATGTGAAAGGAATCCGGAGCTGATATGAGCAGGAAAATGAGCCTCGGTGCCACCATTATGCTGATGGCGATGACGGCGGCGGTTGCCGTTACGGTGACCATGATCTACGCAATGCGCGTTTTTAACGTTAATTTGTCGGATTATACGCAGCGTATTGCGATCTATAAGAAGCTTTCTGCCGTCGACAACCTTGTGAGGACGCAGTATATCGGCGCAGTTGACAGCGGTACGCTCACCGACGACGTCATCCGTGGGTACATAGCCGGCATAGGCGATTCACACGCTGCCTATTATGATGCGTCGACCTACAGCAAAACCCAGCTTGGCCTGCAGGGCAAGGGCGTGGGCATCGGCGTCAACATCATTGAGAATACAGACGGCAACATCAAGGTCGTTTCCGTGATGAGCGGCTCGCCAGCGCAAAAGGCGGGCCTGAAGGATGGCGACATCATCACGGAGATCGGCAGCAACACCGTTATTTCGCTCGGCTACGAAAACGCTATCAACCTGCTGCGCGGCAACACCGGCACCACGGCTCAGTTTACCGTTTTGCGCGGCGGCAAGCCATTGCCGTTCTCCATTGTGCGCAAGCAGTTTGATATGCAGACCGTACATGCGCACATGATCAACAATACCGGTTTCATCCGGATTGATGAGTTCGATGAAAATACCGCGGCGCAGTTCACCGCCGCTATCAAAAGCCTGGATTCCAAGGGTGCGCTGTCGTTTGTCTTTGACCTTCGCAATAACCCGGGCGGGGAGGTGGAGGCCGCGGCAAAGATGCTCGAGCAGCTGCTTCCGGCCGGCCCGATCGTGCGCGTGCGCTATAAAGACGGCAAGTCTCAGGTGCTTTATTCCTCAGACGGCAAGCAGGAGCTGAAGGTGCCGATGGTGGTTTTGGTCAACAGCGGAACGGCCAGTGCCGCGGAGCTTTTCACCGCCGCGCTGCGCGACTATAACAAGGCTAAGATCATCGGCACGAAAACGTATGGCAAGGGCACGATGCAGAAATATTATGAGCTCAGCGACGGCTCCGCGGTCAAGTTCTCGGTCGCGTATTTTGACCCTCCCGTGGGCGCGAACTTCGACGGCAAGGGCATCGAGCCTGATATCTCCGTGACTCTTTCGCAGGCTAAGACCGACAACTTCTATGAATTGACCGATGCGCAGGACGACCAGCTTCAGGCTGCGCTCACCTATCTTGCAGCGCTCTCAAGCTGACAGCGGGCGTCAGGCGGCCCGATTATAAAATGGCATCCCGCTTCCGGGCTGTATGCAGGAAAGCCGCACGCGGCCCGATGGGGGATGGCGGTATCCCCTTCGCTCTGACAGCCGGCCGCCGGTGTTTCATCCGCCGGCAGACTTAAGCATATGGAGGGCATTATGAAGACACCCGTTACGGGCAGCTTTGAGCTGATAAAAAACCTCAATACCGCATGCATTTTAAACGCCATCCGTGAGAAGGAGCCTATTTCCAGGGCGGATATCGCCAGGAAGACCGGCCTGACGCCCGCCACCGTTTCCAATATCACCGCAGAGCTTATTGATCTTGGGCTCATCGGAGAAACCGAGCGCGGCGAATCCAATGGCGGGAGAAAACCCGTGATGCTCATGATCCGCCCCCATGTATGCTACTGCGGCGCGGTCCACATCAGCTCGAATTTTATTGAAGTCGCCGTCACCGACATCAACGCGACGGTTGTCTGGAGCGAAAACCGCCCATTGCAGCGCGGTATACGGCCGGATGAGGCGATACGGCTCGTAATTGAGCTGCTTTACAAGGCGCAGGCCTTTGTCCCGGTCGGCAAAAAAATGGTGGGTATCGGCATTTGCGTCCATGGGCTGGTGCAAATCGAGGAAGGCGTCATGCTTTTCGCGCCGAATCTGGGCTGGGAAAACGTCCGCATCGGCGACCTGATCCAGACGGAATTCAACCTGCCCGTCTACGTTGAAAACGACGTGCGCGCGATGGCGCTTGCCGAAAGCTGGTGCGGCCTTGCACGCAATGCCGTCGATTTTGTTTATCTTTATATCGGCACCGGCATCGGCGGCAGCATCATGTTCAATAACGAGCTTTACAAGGGTTACGGCGGCTTCGCAGGCGAATTCGGGCATTCCACCATCGAGCCCGACGGCCCGCTTTGCACCTGCGGCAATCGTGGCTGCCTGCAGGCGTATGCCTCCGAAAACACCGTTTTCAAAAATTACTGCGCGCGCAAAGGCATCACCGAGGAAGATCTTGAATATGCTGATGTTATCAGCTTGGCAAAAAACGGCGACGAGGCGGCGCTCGATGAAATATTAAAAAGCGTGCGTTATATCGGCATTGAAGTGGGTAATATAATAAATGCGTTCAGCCCGTCACTCATTATTCTCAATGGAAACATTGTAAAACTTGGCAACGTGGTGATGATTGCGCTCGACAACGAGATCAATGCCCACGTCCTTAAATACACGCACAGCCGCACAAGAATTGTTTTTTCGCGTCTCAGCGACAGAGCGCCGATCCGCGGCGCCGCCTCGTGCGTCATCCGCGATCTTTTTGAGTACCCGAGAAGGTTTCTGCAATAGAATGGTGTCCATTCAACAGAGGGCTCAGCGAAGCAGCCGACGGACGGAAGCGCGGCTGTTTGCCGGGCAGAGCCGAGGAATACTCTGTGCGGCGCTGCGGCCTCAGAATGTGCCGGGCCCCGCTGTCAAAAGAATATAATCGCATGTTCCATTTTTATACGGCATATATATTTGGTGTCCCTGAAACGGGCCGCGGGTGTATAGGCCATACCGGTATATTTTATAATTTGTATTGACAGCCGTCATGGCTTTTTATATAATGATACCCATATAGCGAAATCTCGATTTCGCTATATTCTTCTTTTATTCATTTTTGCAAATTAATAATATAAACGCCTTCAAAAAAGGAGAGATTCTACATGACCAAGCAGGTAGTCCTGACAGACGAAGGGTTAAAGAAGCTCGAGGAAGAGCTCGAATACCTGAAAACCGAAAAACGAAAAGAAATGGCGGAAAAAATTAAGGTAGCGCTGTCTTTTGGCGATCTGTCGGAGAACAGCGAATATGACGAGGCAAAAAATGAGCAGGCGGTTATCGAAGCCAGAATTTCACATGTGGAAGCAATGCTCAAAAACGTAAAGCTCATCGACGGCGACGATGTCAACACCGACGCGGTAGGCATCGGCACGCGCGTGCGTCTGCTCGATGTGGAATTCAACGAAGAAATTGAATACCAGATTGTCGGCTCCACGGAGTCCGACCCCGATATAAACCGCATCTCCGACGAATCCCCTGTCGGCAAGGCGCTGATGGGCCATAAGATCGGCGACACGGTCTTTGCCGAGGCGCCCGGCGGGCAGATCGCATTTAAGATACTGGAGATTGCCAAATAAAATGCATGAGCCGCGCCCGCAGGCGAGCCTGCGTCGCGCCGTGCATGGCGGGTGTGTCTAAACGAAAGGATGAATAAAGTGCCGGACGAAACGGGCCTGCCGCAGGAGCGTCAGGAAGACTTAAGCGAGATTTTACAGATACGGCGAGACAAGCTGCGCGAGCTGCAGGAGGCGGGCAACGATCCGTTCCGCATCACCGTTTTTGAACGCGATGCCAGCTGCGCCGGCATCGCGTCGGATTTTGACCGGCTCGAGGGCACGGAAGCGGCGGTCGCGGGGAGGATCATGAGCAGGCGCGATATGGGTAAAGCCTGCTTCTTTGATGTGCGCGACGCTTCGGGGCGGCTGCAGGTATATGTGAGGGTGGACGACATCGGCGAAGAGGCGTACGAAGCCTTCAAGAAATGGGATATCGGCGATATCGTCGGCGTGCGCGGGCTGGTATTCCGCACGCGGCGCGGCGAAATTTCCCTGCACACGCATGCGCTCACGCTGCTTTCGAAATCGCTGCTGCCGATGCCGGAAAAATGGCACGGCCTCAAGGATACCGAGCTGCGTTACCGCCAGCGCTATCTTGACCTGATCGTCAACCCGGAGGTACGCGATACCTTTATCAAGCGCAGCCGCATTATGAGCGCGATACGCGCTTATCTCGACGCGAAGGGTTTTCTTGAAGTGGAGACGCCCGTGCTGCACACGATCGCGGGAGGCGCCGCCGCGCGGCCCTTCATCACGCATCACAACGCGCTCGATATCGAGCTGTACATGAGGATCGCGCTTGAGCTGCACCTGAAGCGGCTCATTGTCGGCGGTTTTGAAAAGGTCTATGAGATGGGCCGCGTATTCAGAAACGAGGGCATTTCGATCAAGCACAACCCCGAATTTACCATGCTCGAGCTTTACCAGGCCTATACCGACGTCAACGGCATCATGGAGCTGACGGAGGATATGATCCGCACCGTGGCAAAGCAGGTGCTCGGTACGGCCGTGGTCGATTGCTCCGGTATAACCGTCGATCTCGAGAAACCGTTTGAAAGGCTTTCCATGCTCGAGGCGGTCAGGCGCTATGCAGGTGTGGATTTTGATCAGATCACGACCATCGACCAGGCGCGCGCGGCCGCGAAGGAGCATGGCGTCGCGTTTGAACAGCGCCATTTGAAGGGCGATATCCTCAATCTGTTTTTCGAGGCCTTCTGCGAGGACAAGCTTATCCAGCCCACCTTTATCACCGGCCACCCCGTGGAGATCTCACCGCTCGCGAAGCGGCAGCCGGATGCGCCCGAATACACCGAGCGGTTTGAGCTTTTTGTACTCGGAAGAGAGCATGCGAACGCCTTTTCCGAGCTCAATGACCCGGTCGATCAGCGCAGGCGGTTTGAGCGGCAGGCGGCGCTCAAGGCTGCGGGCGATGAAGAGGCAAACGATATTGACGAGGATTTTCTCACCGCGCTCGAATATGGCATGCCACCTACGGGCGGGCTCGGCATCGGCATCGACAGGCTCGTCATGCTGCTGACAGGCAGCGCCTCGATCCGTGATGTGCTGCTGTTCCCCACGATGAAGCCCAAGGACTGACGGTACATCGACAAAAGAGGTAAAAAAGATGACGCGCGAAAATTTTAATCTGAAATGGCACAACTACTGGTATTATTACAAATGGCACACGATCGCGGGGATCTTCGTCCTGCTGCTTATCATCACCTTTGTTACGCAGTGCGCAAACCAGGTTAAGCCCGATGTGTCCATCCTGCTGGTGACCAAGGCGGAGTATGTTTCGCAGGATCAGCAGAATGCGATTCAGGAGAAGCTGCAGCAATTTATTCCCGATATAAATAAGGACGGCAAAAAGGTCGTTTCCATTACAAACATCGATCTTAACGAAAAGCAGGATGCGACCTATTTTGCAGCCATGGTGGAAAAGCTCATGGCCATCATGCAGGACAACAGCCAGGGCGTTTTCATAGTTGACGACGGCGGCTATGACTATCTGCAAAAGTCAGATGTCTTTGAAAAATTTTCGGCGGTGCTGCCTGAGGCCGCCACCACAAAGGACGGCTACGAAATAGCCATCAGCGGCCTTACCTCCTTTAAGAACCAGAGCTTCAGCTCGCTTACGAATAATCTTTATTTTGCCGTCAGGGCTTATTCGGGGAAGAGCAAATCGCCCGATAAAACCGCTTATGATAATGCCATCAGTATGCTCAAGAAGATTGTGGAAAACAAGCCGGTCAAATAACGGGATCGCGAGGACGAAAGTTTGAAAGATAAATCTTTCAAACAGGTGTTTTGCCTTTTCACGCCGTATGGCGCGGCGCGAATTTTCATTGCGACCAAAGGTCGCGATGAAAACATGGGCAAAATATCCCGGCTTCGGCGCGAAAGGTATGGTCATGATAATGAGAAGCAGTCTGATCAAGGATGGCCCGACGCGCGCGCCGCATCGCTCTCTGCTGAGGGCGCTGGGCATCACAGACAGTGAAATGAAGCGCCCGTTTGTCGCGGTGGTCTCAAGCGCGAGCGATTACATACCGGGCCATATGTATCTGAAGAATATTGCGGAAGCCGTCAAGGCGGGAATACGCGCCGCGGGCGGCGTGCCTTTTGAATTCAACACCATCGGAGTCTGCGACGGTATCGCCATGAACCACACGGGCATGAAGTATTCGCTTTGCTCACGCGAGCTGATTGCGGATTCGATCGAGGTCATGCTCACCGCGCATCCGCTGGATGCGGCGGTGTTTATCCCCAACTGCGACAAGGTCGTGCCCGGGATGCTGATGGCTGCCGTGCGGCTCAATCTGCCCTCCATTTTTGTCAGCGGCGGGCCGATGCTTGCGGGCAGGCTCAACGGCAAGCGCATCAGCCTCAACGACACCTTTGAGGCCGTAGGCAGCTGGGCCGCCGGCAGGATGGATGAGGATGCCCTTCACGCGCTCGAGGATGCCGCCTGCCCGGGCTGCGGCTCCTGCTCGGGAATGTTGACGGCGAATTCGATGAATTGCCTCACGGAGGCTGTCGGCCTTGCCCTGCCGGGCAACGGCACCATACCGGCCGTCTCTTCGGCGCGTATCCGCCTTGCCAAGGAGACCGGGGAACGTGTGCTCGGCCTGCTCAGCGAAGGGATTCGCCCCTCCGATATCCTCACGGCCGACGCGTTTGAAAACGCGATCGCAAGCGACATGGCGCTCGGCTGCTCTTCCAACACCGTGTTGCATCTGACCGCAGTCGCCCACGAGGCGGGCTTCGGGCTTGACCTGAGCCGCTTTGACGAAATCGGCCGCAGAACGCCGCAGATCTGCCGGCTGAATCCGGCGGGCAGCACCTTTATCGAAGATCTCAATGAGGTGGGCGGCATTGCGTCGATGATGAGGGAGCTTGCGCGCGGGGGGCACCTGCACACCGAGGCGCTCACGGTGAGCGGCACG
>JARLHS010000135.1 GCA_031292115.1 Clostridia bacterium
AGAGGCTTTCGTTCGCATCCTCCATCGGGATGAGCGCAAGCGAGACGCTTTTTACCTTGAGCAGCGGGCTGACGAGCTTTTTCGCGTCGGCGACTCCGAATTTGATCCCGGGCATCTTGCGCGCCTGGTGGTTGACAAGGTAGCCTGTGGCGTCGAATGAAATGATCGCGCCGTTGTCAAGCGCGACGCCGACCTTGATCAGGTCGGGGTAGCAGATGATGTCGCCCTGCATATACGCGTAGTTGATCACGCAGACATCATTGTTGGTCTGATAATAGCTTTCCTTCATCGAGCCGATCCCGTGCGAGCTGAGATAGTCGCGCGCCTTTGCACGCGCCTGATCGTTTGAGAGCTTCGCGTCGCCGATCTCTCGCCCGTCAAGAATCCGCACCACATAGCCGCCCGCCTTCGTGACGCTGATGTTGGCGGTCTTTGTCGCGAAGTCGTAGGTCGGCAGTGTCCCGGCTGTCTCGCCCGAGCTGCGCAGGCTGCCGGAGCCAAGCCCCATGAAGGCGGCCGCGAGCGAAAGAGCCTTCGCCTTGTCAACCTGCTCCTTCCCCTGCGTCATCAGCGGCTTCTTTTTAAGGATGTTGTCGGAGAACGGGCCGTCGTAAATCAGCGTGGGCATTGTCGAGAAGTTGTTTTCAATATCCTTGAGCCCTGTGTCGATGTTCGGCACGCCCGAGGGCTCCTTGCCCGCGGAGGACTTGAGTGTGTCGTTGGCGGTGAAAATCGAGAGCCTGCCCTCGTACATCTCATCCATCAGATCGCTGAGCTGCTGACTGAGCTTTTTTGCAAAGCCCGAGAGCGTGGTCATTTCCTTACGGTCGTTGGCACTGATCGTCGGCGTGCCGGTCAGGCTCTTCGTGAGGGAATTCGCATAGTCACCGACCTGCGAGATGAATTTATAGGTGTTATCCATGTTGTTGTCATACAGCGGTATCTCGGCGAGGTCGGCTTTCGCGGCGCCGGCTTCGTTCCATATCTGTGCGGAGAGCCCGGCAAGCTGAGACGGCGTGCCGGCGTAAACCCCCTTCTGCAGAGCGAGATCGATGCTGTTGACATGCACGGCCAGCTCACTGAGCGCGCGTTGATAGGAGTATTCGATGCTCCTGCGGTAGCTGTAAGCGAGCCACGAGCTGTAAATCGCAGCCGATACGGAGACAACGAGCGCCGCTATCGTGAAGCTGAGGATGCGGATCAGCGTCCTTCTGCGTTTTATCCTGAACACGATGAACCCTCCCGTTTTTGTATGATGCAGGCTGAGTCTGTGCGGCTTGCCGCCGGCGAGAAGCGATTGATCGGAGCTGCCCCGGCGCCCTGCCCGGTTATGCCTGCCGCCCGCCCGGCTGCGCCGTGTTATACTATTCTCCCATTAAACTGTGGATAAGATTCCGCAGTTTAATGCCTGCCGCTTTGCGGCAGGTGGCGGCGGTAGCCGCCAGGAGAGCCGTTCAATACCAATCTCGCAAAAACATGACATGTTTTTGCACGCCGCTGGAAGCGGCGGTAAAAAAGCGGTCTTATCGCTTTTTTAATTGGAGATTAGTATTACGAGTTATTTTTTCCCTTTTGAGTGCAATTATGCTACCTGGCGTATGAACAGCGCATTATGAATTTACAGTGAAGAAAATTATTCATAAAATACGAAATATTTTACGATATGGGCATCAGTATCAGCTGTATTGATAATAATTGCAGGATCATAAAAAATTACTTGCAAAACAGCGGCGGCCATACTATAATAAAATAAGAATGCAACCGGAAGGAGAGAATCAATGGAGATTCTAAATACATCTGTACTCGCGTGGCTCGAAAAAATGAAGGCTCTTACACAGCCTGACAGCGTTGTTTTGATCGACGGAAGCGAGGTACAGCTCGATGAGCTGCGCGCGCAGGCCGTGGCAACGGGTGAAATGATCAGGCTCAACGAGGAAAAGCTCCCGGGCTGCTATCTGCACCGCACGGCTGTCAACGACGTGGCGCGCGTGGAGCACAGGACTTTTATCTGCTCTCGCTCAAAGGAAGACGCCGGGCCCACCAACAACTGGATGAGCCCCGAGGACGCGTATGCGAAGCTCGGCAAGCTGTTCGACGGCTCGATGCGCGGCAGGGTCATGTATGTGATTCCATATTCGATGGGCATTGTAGGCTCACCGTTTTCCAAGATCGGCGTGGAGCTGACCGATTCGATCTATGTTGTGCTCAATATGGCAATTATGACGCGCATCGGCGCGCAGGTGCTCGAGCAGCTCGGCGACGAGCCCGACTTTGTCAAGGGGCTGCACGCGAAGGCGCAGCTTGACGAGGAAAACCGCTATATCTGCCATTTCCCCGAGGATAACACCATCTGGAGCGTCAATTCCGGCTACGGCGGCAACGTCATGCTGGGCAAGAAATGCTTTGCGCTGCGCATCGCTTCCCACCTTGGCAGGAAGGAAGGCTGGTTTGCCGAGCATATGCTGATTCTCGGCATTGAAGACCCGAAGGGCGATGTGCGGTATATCTGCGCGGCGTTCCCGTCGGCGTGCGGCAAGACAAATCTCGCCATGCTCATCCCGCCGGAGGTCTACCGCAAAAAGGGCTACCGCGTCTGGTGCGTGGGCGACGACATCGCATGGCTGCGCATCGGGCCCGACGGCAGGCTCTGGGCCGTGAATCCCGAAAACGGCTTTTTCGGCGTCGCGCCGGGCACGAACGCGAAATCAAATCCCAATGCGCTCGCCTCCGTGAGCCGCAATGCGATCTTTACCAATGTCGTCCACAATCTCGACGACAACACCGTCTGGTGGGAAGGGCTCGACAAGAATCCGCCTCAGAACGCCCTCAACTGGAAGGGCGAAAAGTGGGATCCCGCCTCGGGTGAGAAGGGCGCGCATCCCAACAGCCGCTTCACCGCGCCCGCGAAAAACTGCCAGTGCCTGAGCCCGGAGTTTGAAAACCCGCAGGGCGTGCCGATTTCCGCCATTATCTTCGGCGGGCGCCGCGCGAAGGCGGCTCCGCTCGTCTATCAGTCCTTTAGCTGGGAGCACGGCGTTTTCGTCGGCTCCATCATGGCTTCGGAAACCACCGCGGCTGCCTCGGGCAAGGTGGGCGTCGTGCGGCGCGACCCGATGGCGATGCTGCCGTTCTGCGGCTACAATATGGGCGATTACTGGGCGCATTGGCTTGAAATGGGCAAAAAGATCCCCAGCCCGCCGAAAATCTTCAATGTCAATTGGTTCCGTCAGGATGACGACGGCAATATCATCTGGCCGGGCTACGGAGAGAACATGCGGGCGCTGATGTGGATTCTCGGCCGCTGTGAAGAAAAGGCCGGCGCGCAGCTGACGCCGATCGGCTTCGAGCCGCTGCCCGAGGATATCGAGCTCGAGGGCTCGGGTGTGAGCAGGGAGACGCTCGAGGCGCTGCTGACCGTCGATTTCGACGTCTGGCGCAGCGAGGCCGCGGGCATCCGCGAATTCTATCAGAAATTCGGTGATAAGCTGCCGAAGGAGCTTGCCGCGCAGATCGAGGCCTTTGAAAAAAGGCTCGGGTAGGGGCGCGCGGGAATCGTATGAAAAGGGCTTTGAGCGGTTTATACGGCACACAATGTGCCGACGCTCAAAGCCCTTTCTTAGTTGTGGGCATCCATGGTTTTATCAATCAAGCTTAATTCGCTGTTTTAAATGGGAATATGGAAGACGTGATTGAGCTTAATTCCTGATTGCCTTGGTCAATTGTGATACTACTTTCCTGAAACTCATTTCTGAGGGTATCCAGCTCATCGTGATCGTTCTTTAATTGATCATATTGATTCTTTTTTGCAGCATCCTTGTCCAGGTCATAGAGTTGCAATTCATCCATGCACATGGAAATCGATTCTTGGGCAGAATCTATTTTATCTACTAATTGCTTTGATGCGTCAGGTGTCGAGTCAGGAAACATATTGAATTGTTCCTTTAAAGCTTCTGATCTTTGATTAAAAACGTCTGTTGCACTTTTGAGATCGGTTTCATTCTTGTTGTTTGCGATATATTCCTTATATTGGTGTCCCAGCATCTTTAAATCATTGACAATATCCTGACGGCTGGAATAAGTCTGCTTTAAATCAAACGAAAAAGCGCTGCCCGACGTATCCGCGGCATCCTGATTTGCTTTAGAGGCGCCTGCAACGGTTGTTATAGAAGCCAGTAATAAGAACAAAATGACCAGACTGAACATTCTCTTCATAAGAAATCCCTTTCTTATCTTATAACCGGGCTTTTTTTGATAATCCGCCTTTTCTCATCATAGAAACCACCTGATTATGTAAATGGAAACATAAATGAATATGAATGCCGATACATCCCTTTATAGCAATAATATAACATGTACATATTAACCAAAAAGAAGCATAAATGTCAATAGCAATAAGTGATACCACAAAAAATACATAAGCATCCGTTTCAATCGTCTTTTCCTTAACAAAAGGAACGCGAGCGAAATAACTTCCCTGTAAAAATGAAGGGTGTGGGGCAGAAGTTCTTGAAACACGCCGCGCGTTATGATAAAATAAAGCAGTAAAGTGTTGAGTATATGATTGGGGGAACCGTCTTGCAATGCCTGTTACTTGGAAACGAAGCGGTCGCATTCGGCGCGCGCGACGCGGGCGTCACGGTGGCGTCGGCTTATCCGGGCACGCCGAGCACCGAGATTACCGAAACGATTGCGAAATTTGATGAGGTTTACAGCGAGTGGGCTCCGAACGAGAAGGTTGCGGTCGAAACGGCGATCGGCGCATCCTTTGCCGGGGCGAGGGCCATCTGCGCTATGAAGCACGTCGGCCTGAACGTGGCGGCCGATCCGCTTTTTACCGTCTCCTATACGGGGGTCAACGGCGGGCTGTGCATCGTCGTGGCGGACGACCCGGGCATGCATTCGAGCCAGAACGAGCAGGACAGCCGCTTTTATGCCCGCAGCGCGCATATCCTGATGCTCGAGCCTTCCGACAGTCAGGAGTGCTATGATTTCACGCGGCTGGCGTTTGAGCTCAGCGAGCGGTTTGATACGCCCGTGCTGCTGCGGCTTACGACGCGCGTCGCGCATGCGCGGAGCGTCGTCGCTCTGCGCGAAAAGGAGCAGTACCTGCTGAAGGATTATAAAAAAGACATGGCCAAATACGTCATGGTGCCGGCGAATGCCATCGCCCGCCATGTCGTTGTCGAAAAACGCGACGCACTGCTGCGCGAATACGCCGAGACAGCGCCGCTCAACCGCGTGGAGCGCGGCCAGGGCAAGGCCTGTGTCGTCAGCTCCGGCATCAGTTACCAGTATGTGAAGGAAGCCTTCCCCGACGCGGATGTTTTAAAGCTCGGAGTTGTCTATCCGCTGCCGGAGGAGCTGCTGAAGGATTTTGCCGCACAGGCGAAGAAGCTGATCGTCGCGGAGGAGCTTGAGCCGTATATTGAAACCCACTGCCGCGCGATCGGCATCGAGACGCTCGGCAAGGCGCGCCTGACGCTCCAGGGGGAGCTTACGCCCGCGATGCTGCGCGAGCGGTTTGCCGATATCCTCCCGGCCGGGGAAGCGCCGCAGGCCGTTTCGGCCGTCACGGCGGAGCCCGCTCCCCCGCGTCCCCCGGCACTCTGCGCGGGCTGCCCGCACAGGGGCGCGTTCTATGTGCTTGGTAAGCTCAAGCTGCATGTTATGGGCGATATCGGCTGCTATACGCTGGGTGCGATGCCTCCCTCCTCGGCGATAGATGCCTGCGTGTGCATGGGCGCGAGCATCGGCATGGTGCACGGTATGGATAAGGCGCGCGGCGCGCAGTTCGCGGCAAAGACGGTTGCCGTGTTGGGGGATTCGACCTTCATCCATTCCGGCATTACAGGGCTGATCGATATTGTCTACAACAAGGGCGTTTCAACGGTCATTATTCTTGACAACTCGATTACGGGCATGACGGGCCATCAGCAGAATCCCGCCACGGGCATCACCATCAAGGGTGAGAAAACGCGGCAGATCGATCTCAAGAAGCTGTGCGAGGCCGTCGGCGTCGAACGCGTGCGGGTCTGCGACCCGTTTGACCTCAAAGACTTTGAAAAGGTCGTGCTCGAGGAAACCGCGGCTGCGGAGCCTTCCGTCATCATCGCACAGCGCCCGTGCATCCTGCTCAAGGGTGTCAGGCGCGCGGCGCCCTGCTACATAGACCGGGAAAAATGCAAAAAATGCATGAGCTGCCTGCGGCTGGGCTGCCCCGCGATCGTGCGCAAGCCGGAAGGGCCGTCCATCAATGAATCGATGTGCGTAGGCTGCGGGCTGTGCGCCAGGCTGTGCGCATTCGGCGCCATCTGCGGCAGGGGGGAATAGTCTGAAAGAGCCTTCGGCTTTTCCAGACTATTGATAATGCGCGGGCAGATACGAGAACATGCGATACAATCGCATGTTCACTCCCTGCCTGATGCGCAATAAAGCCCTGTCATTCCTTTGCTTCGCTTGACAGGGGCGCTCAAAATCGAAAATCTACGCCGGCGCAAAGCGGCGGAATGGGGCTTATTATGGAACCTATCAATATCATGATCGTAGGCGTCGGAGGGCAGGGGACACTGCTTGCGAGCCGCGTGATCGGCGCGGCGGCCGTCTCTTCAAAGCTGGACTGCAAGGTTTCGGAGGTGCACGGCATGTCGCAGCGCGGCGGCAGCGTCGTCACCTACTGCCGTGTCGGCGGCAGGATCTTTTCACCGCTTGTTGAGAAGGGCCACGCGGATGTGCTGCTCTGCTTCGAACGGCTTGAGGCGCTGCGCTGGTCGGGCTTTCTCCGCCGGGGCGGCCTGCTGATCCTCAACGATGAGCGCATCGACCCTATGCCCGTGATTGCGGGCGCGCAGAGCTACCCAGGGGGGATCATCGAGGCGCTGCAGGCGGGCGGCGCGCAGGTTACCGCGATTGACGCCGCCGCCATCGCCGATGAATGCGGAGACAGGCGCGCCGCCAACACAGTCCTGCTGGGCGTGCTGGCGTCCAAGGGCATTGCCGGCATCGCGAGGGAAACGTGGGAAGAGGCCGTTTGCGGCATCGTGCCCGCAAAGGCTCTTGAAATAAACAAAAAAGCCTTTCAAAAAGGATATGAAAGAGGGAGCGGGCAATGACCTTTTACAATGAGCGTATCGAGACGATGTCACGCGACGAGATGTCGGCGCTGCAATCCGAACGGCTGCGCGCTCTGGTAAAGCGCGTCTATGAGAACGTGCCGCATTACCGGGAAAAGATGAAGGCTGCGGGCCTGCTGCCGGAGGATATCAAAACGGTGGAGGATCTGCCGTATCTTCCGTATACATATAAGCAGGATCTGCGCGACACCTATCCCTTCGGCATGTTCGCCGTTCCGATGGAAAAGATCGTGCGCATCCACGCCTCCTCGGGCACGACCGGCAAACAGACGGTCGTGGGCTACACCGCAAACGACATCAACATGTGGGCGGAATGCATCGCGCGCGAGCTCACGAGCATCGGCGCGCACCGCGGTGATATCATCCAGATCGCCTATGGTTACGGGCTTTTCACGGGTGGGCTCGGGCTGCATTACGGCGGTGAAAAGCTCGGTGCCTCGGTTATCCCCATTTCGGGCGGCAACACCAAACGGCAGATCCAGACGATGATCGATTTCGGAAGCACCGTGCTTGCCTGCACGCCCTCCTATTCGCTCTTTATCGCCGAGGAAATGAAGGAAATGGGCTATGGCCCGGGCGACAACAAGCTCAAATACGGTGTTTTCGGCGCGGAGCCGTGGTCTCAGCAGATGCGCAGCGACATCGAGGCAAAGCTCGGCATCAAGGCGGTGGATATCTACGGCCTCAGCGAGGTCATGGGCCCGGGCGTTTCATGCGAATGCTGCGAGCAGGACGGCATGCACATCGCGGAGGATAATTTTATCGCCGAGGCCATCGATCCTGCCACGGGCAAGGTGCTCCCGCATGGGGAGGAAGGTGAGCTCGTTTTCACGACGCTCACCAAGGAAGGGCTCCCGCTCATCCGATACCGTACGCGCGATATTTCCGTGCTCAACGATAAAAAATGCGCCTGCGGGCGCACCACGATGCGCATGAACCGCGTGCTCGGCCGCTCGGACGACATGCTCATCATCCGCGGCGTGAATGTCTTCCCGTCGCAGATCGAGAGCGTGCTGCTGGAATTCGGCGGCGCCGCGCCGCATTACCAGATCATCGTCAACCGTGTCGATAATCTCGACCTGCTCGAGGTGCAGATCGAGATGACGCCCGACATGTTCTCCGATGAGGTGCGCCGCATCGAGGATGTGGAAAAAAAGATTTCCCATGAGCTCGACAGCGTGCTCGGCATCAACGCAAAGGTGCGCATGGTCGAGCCCAAGAGTATCGCGCGCAGCGAGGGCAAGGCAAAGCATGTAATCGACAACCGCATCATCTGATGCAATCAGGAAAGGGGCGAACGGGCAATGGTAAAACAGATTTCCGTTTTTTTGGAGAACAAGGCAGGCCGTCTTGCGGAGGTGACCAGGGTGCTCGGTGAAAACGGCATCAACATCCGCGCGCTTTCAATCGCCGACACTACCGATTACGGCGTTTTGCGGCTGATCGTAAACGACCCTGAGAAGGCCTGGCGTGTGCTTAAGGATTCTGATTTCACCGCAAGCTTCATGGACGTGCTTGCGATCGGGATCGTGGACGAAGCCGGGTCGCTCTCAAAGACGCTCGGCGCGCTGCAGGATAACGGTGTCGTCATCGAATACATGTATGCGTTTTCGGGAAAATCGGGCGACAAGCCGCTCGTCATCCTCAAGCTTTCGGATAACGCGAAGGCCATGAAAGTGCTCGCAGAAGAAGGGGTCGCCGTCATTGATGCCTCTGAGGTCTACAGCCTCTGATACAATTCCAATTTGTTTGGAATTGTATTAGAAGTCGTATCAGAAAATGGCGTGATCGGAAAAGCAGAAACCGAGGGCTTTATACGCATCTGGGCAATCAAAAAACCGCTGTGATCGATTAAAAGATCACAGCGGTTTTTGGTCGTATACGTGTTTTAAACCAGCACTTTTTTTACGGTTTCTGCTTTACGATCAGGCTTGTGCCCGTCATCTCGGGCGGCGTCTCGAGCCCCATGATCTCAAGCATCGTGGGGGCGATATCCGCGAGCTTCCCGCCGTCGGCACGCAGCCTGCAGGGGTAGCCCACCACAATGAACGGCACGCGGTTTGTGGTATGCGCCGTGAAGGGCGAGCCGTCGGGCTCCATCATCTTGTCGGCATTGCCGTGGTCGGCCGTGATCAGCAGCACGCCGCCCTGCCGGGCGACGGCTTCGGAAACGCGGCCCACGCAGGCATCCACCGTTTCGACAGCCCTGACGGCCGCTTCAAAGACGCCCGTATGCCCGACCATGTCGCAGTTGGCGTAATTGAGGATGATCGCATCGTACACACCGCTGTCAATGCGGGCCAGAACGGCGTCCGTGACCTCGGCGGCGCTCATTTCGGGCTTGAGGTCGTAGGTTGCCACCTTGGGCGACGGGATGAGCACCCTGTCTTCCCCTTCACAGGCCTTTTCGACGCCCCCGTTGAAAAAGAACGTGACGTGCGCGTATTTTTCCGTCTCGGCGATGCGCAGCTGCCGCAGCCCCTTGCCGCTGATATATTCGCCGAAAGTATTTGCAAGCGACTCCTTTGAAAACGCCACCTGCACATTGGGCATGGTCGCGTCGTATTGTGTCATGCAGACGAAAAGCAGCGGGAAACAGCCCTTTTTGCGTTCAAAGGCACTAAAAGCCGGGTCGACAAGAGAGCGTGTCAGCTCGCGCGCGCGGTCGGGCCTGAAATTAAAGAAAACGACGGAGTCGCCGCTTTTAACCTGCGCGCCCTGCGCGCAGACAAGCGGCACTACGAATTCATCGGTCACGCCGTTTTGATAGGAATCCTGTACGGCGGCTGCGGGGTCGGCGCATTTCACACCCTCGCCGTAGACGATCGCGGCGTATGCCTTCGCGACGCGGTCCCAACGGTTATCCCTGTCCATGGCGTAATAGCGGCCGGCTACGGTGGCGATTGTGCCGGTGCCGATTTCATGCAGCTTTTTCTCGAGCTCTTCCACAAAGGCCTTGCCGGAATCCGGCGGGACGTCGCGGCCGTCGAGGAAGCAGTGGATATAGACCTTTTCGAGCTTAAAGCGCTTGGCCATCTCGATGAGCGCATAAAGATGCGTGTTGTGGCTGTGAACTCCGCCATCCGAAAGCAGGCCCATCAGATGGAGCGCCGCGCCACTTTCGGCACAGCTCCGCATCGCGGCCGCGAGCGCCGGATTCTCGAAGAAATCGCCGTCAAGGATCGATTTGGTGATGCGCGTCAGCTCCTGATAGACCACGCGGCCCGCGCCCATATTGGTGTGGCCGACTTCGCTGTTGCCCATCTGCCCTTCGGGAAGGCCGACATCCATGCCCGAGGCGCCGAGCTTGGTCATCGGGCATTGCCGCATCAGCGCGTCGAGATTCGGCTTTTTCGCGGCGGCGATGGCGTTGCCGTAATCGGAGGGGTTGAGGCCGAAGCCATCCATAATGACAAGCATAACAGGTTTTTTCATGATTGTGACCATACCTTTCGCGCCGAAACCGGGATGCTTTGCCCATGTTTGCATCGCAGCCAAAGGCCGCGATACAAATCCGCACCACGCATTACGGCGCGAAAGGGCAAACTCCCGCTTGAAAGATTTATCTTTCAAACTTTCAACTCTTTTAAATGTAATCCCGGAGGGGTTATTTCCCCGCCGCCGCGATGATCGCGGCAAAATCCGCCGGCTTGAGAGACGCGCCTCCGATGAGCCCGCCGTCGACATCAGGCTGCGCAAGCAGCTCAGCCGCGTTGCCGGCATTCATCGATCCGCCGTACTGGATCGTCATCGCGTCGCCCGCGGCGGCACCGTAGAGCGACGAGACGGTGCCGCGGATCGCGCGGCAGACTTCATTCGCCTGCTCTGCCGTGGCTGTCCTGCCGGTGCCGATGGCCCAGACGGGCTCATATGCGATGATGACGTTTTTAAGCTCTTCGGGCGCTACGCCGCCGAGCGCGATTTTCGTCTGCATTCCGACGAGCTCGCAGGTGACGCCCTGCTCGCGCTGCGTGAGCACTTCGCCCACGCAAAGGATCACCGTGAGCCCGCCTGCAAGCGCGGCACGCACACGCCTGTTGACGGTGGCATCCGTTTCCCCGAAATACTGTCTGCGCTCGCTGTGGCCGATAATCACGTATTGAACGCCCATTGAGGCCAGCATCGGCGCCGAAATCTCGCCCGTAAAGGCGCCGCTCTGCTCCCAGTGACAGTTCTGCGCGCCGACACCGATCCCGGTGCCCTGCGCCGCCTCAAGCACGGCGTGCAGATCGACAAACGGAGCGCAGACGACGACCCCGCAGCCCGCTCCTTCGCACAGGGGCTTGAGCTGCTCCATCAGCTCTGCCGCTTCCCCGGGCGTCTTGTTCATTTTCCAGTTTCCCGCTATGACAGCCCTTCTCAGTGCCTTATTCACTCGTATTCCTCCAAAAATCAATATATTTCAGGCCGCGCCCCCCGTCAGGAGGGCGCGGCTCGCTTTTGGTGCTGGCTGATTATTTGTCGTTGAGGCAGGCAATGCCGGGCAGCTCCAGCCCCTCGAGAAATTCAAGCGACGCGCCGCCGCCCGTGGAAATGTGCGTCATTTTGTCGGCATAGCCGAGTTTCTCGATTGCCGCGGCTGAATCCCCGCCGCCGATAATCGAGATCGAGCCCGATTCCGCGACAGCCTTTGCAACTGCCCGTGTGCCGTCCGCAAAATACTCCCATTCCGAAACGCCCATCGGGCCGTTCCAGACGACGGTGCCCGCGCCGGCGATCGCATCCGCGAAAATTTTCTGGGTCCTGGGGCCGATGTCGAGCCCCATCCATCCGTCGGGGATCTCATCGGAATCAACGATCATATGGTTGCAGTCGGGCGCATAGCGGTCGCCCGCGCGGTTGTCGACGGGGATCAGGAATTTGACGCCGCGTGCCTTAGCCTTCTCCATCATTTCCCGTGCAAGGTCGATTTTGTCCGCCTCACAGAGCGAGTCGCCGATACGGTGCCCAAGCACCTTCATAAAAGTATAGGCCATGCCGCCGCCGATGATGAG
>JARLHS010000016.1 GCA_031292115.1 Clostridia bacterium
CCGATGGGCTGGTCATCCGCGAGCTGAATGTGGGAGAAAGTGACAGGATCATTACGATCCTTACACGTGAAAAAGGCGTCGTCCGGGCATCCGCGAAGGGCGCGCGCATTCCGAAGAACCGTTTTGCCTCCGTATGCAGGCTTCTTTGCTTTTCCCGCTTCACGCTTTTCGCGGGGCGGGAAAAATACATAATCGACGAAGCGGAGCCGCTGGATGTTTTTATCGGGCTGCGCGGGTCGCTCTCCGGCCTTGCTCTCGGGCAGTATTTCTGCGAGCTCTGCGGAGCTGTCGCCCCCCAGGAGGAGCCTGCGGAGCCGTTTCTCAGGCTGATCCTCAATGCGCTTCATCTGCTTGAAACCGGCTCGCGGCCGCCCACGCTCGTCAAGGCCGCGTTTGAGCTGCGCTTGCTGACACTCGCGGGCTATATGCCCGATCTCGTCGCGTGCCGCGGATGCGGCGCCTATGAGCAGGATACAATGTATCTGCTGCCGGTGACAGGCTGCCTGATGTGCGCGGATTGCCTTCGTGAAAAAAGCGTGCGGGAGGCCGCGATGCCGCTCTCAAAGGGTGCGCTCGCCGCGATGAGGCACGCCGTTTACAGTGATTTTGAGCGGCTGTTTTCATTCTCGCTGCCCGAGCCCGCGCTTGAACAGCTCTCGGAAGCGGCGGAGGCGAGCCTCGTGAGCCAGCTTGAACGCAGCTTTGCGACGCTGGAATTTTACAGGAATGTACGCGATGTGTAAACACCTGTTTTTTACGCGTCCACTCTGTTAAATTCAGTGTAAAATTCACAAATCGCGGCTTTACTGCAACTTTACACTTGAAAAAATCCCAAAACCGAATAGAATAGAGGTGTATTCTTTTTAAACGCGGGAGGTATTCATTTGAGAGGGATTTGCTTACAATGGCGTATAATGTCACCATCATGCCGGTGCGGTAACATGAGCGAAGTCGCGCCCGCGGGTAATTTAAAAGAATACAAGATAAGTGCAAGCTAAGGACACGAGAGTGTCCTTTTTTGTTTTCCTACGTTAAAGTGAAAGGGATGGGATTATGAAAAAAGTAGCCGTAATCATGGGAAGCGACAGCGATCTGCCCGTCGTCTCTGGCTGCATCAGGATGCTTAAATCACTCGGGATTCCGGTGGAGGCGCATGTGATCTCCGCACACAGGACGCCCGCGCAGGCGGCGCAATTCGCCTCGGGAGCGCAGGAGGCGGGCTTCGGCGTGATCATCGCCGCGGCGGGCAAGGCGGCGCACCTTGCGGGCGCGCTCGCGGCGCAGACGGTGCTGCCCGTGATCGGCATCCCCGTCAAATCCTCGACGCTGGACGGCCTGGACGCGTTGCTGTCAACGGTGCAGATGCCAAAGGGCATCCCCGTGGCAACCGTCGCCATTGACGGTGCGGAAAATGCCGCCATCCTCGCGGCGCAGATCCTCGCTCTGGGCGAACCGGCACTCAGCGAGCAGCTGCGGCAGATGAGACGTAAAATGATTGAAGAAATTGCCAAAAAAGATGTATTGATGCAGACGGAGGTAGAAAAGCTATGATTAAGGGCGAACAGGTTTACGAGGGCAAGGCAAAAAAGGTTTTTAAAACGGACGACCCCGAGCTTTTTATTGTGGAGTACAAGGACGACGCGACGGCGTTCAACGGCCTGAAAAAGGGCACGATCGACCAAAAGGGTGTCATCAACAACCGCGTTTCCAATCATCTGATGAAGATGCTTGAAGAAAAGGGCATCAAGACGCATCTGGTAAAGCAGCTTTCCGATCGCGAGACACTCGTCACGCGCGTGGAGATCGTTCCCATCGAGGTCATCGTGCGCAATATCGCGGCGGGTTCGCTTTCAAAGAGGCTCGGCCTGCCGGAAGGCACGAAGATGGCGGAAACGGTGCTCGAATACAGCTACAAGAGCGACGAGCTCGGCGACCCGATGATCAACGACTATCATATCTTTGCCATGAAGCTCGCGACGCGCGCTGAGCTTGAGCAGATTGCGGCGATGTCGATGAGAATCAACCAGATTTTAAGCGATTACCTCCGGGATCTCAACATCGAGCTGATCGATTTCAAGATTGAGTTCGGGCGCACGGCGACTGGAGAGATCATTCTTGCCGATGAGATTTCACCCGACACCTGCCGGTTTTGGGACAGTGTCACGCATGAGAAGCTTGACAAGGATCGTTTCCGCCGCGATATGGGCCATGTGGAGGATGCCTACAAGGAGATTTTAAAAAGGCTCACGGGTGAATGATCTGCGCCGCGGCTCGGTGCGGCGGTCGAATTCGGGCAGAGGAGGGATTTGCAATGACGGGTGAGCTGCATGAGGAATGCGGGGTTTTCGGGATCTATGACTGCGACGGGCTGGATGCCGCGAAGCAGACCTATATGGCGCTTTACGCGCTCCAGCATCGCGGGCAGGAGAGCTGCGGCATCGCCGTGAACGACGACGGCGTCATCACGGCGCACAAGGATCTGGGCCTGATCCACGATGTTTTCACCGAGGATGTCCTCAACCGCATGAGCGGGGGGCAGATTGCGGTCGGGCATGTGCGCTATTCCACGACGGGCAGCAGCAACCGTGAGAACGCCCAGCCGCTCGTGATGAAGCACAACAAGGGCACGCTTGCACTCGCCCATAACGGCAACCTTGTCAACGCCTACAAGCTGCGGGAGCGGCTCGAGCTTGACGGCGCCGTTTTCCGAAGCACGAACGACACCGAGGTCATCGCCTATATCATCGTGCGAAAAAGGCTTAAAACCGCCTCGATCGAGCAGGCGGTGCTTGAAGCGATGAAGGAGCTCAAAGGCGCCTATTCGCTTGTGCTCACGTCGCCGCGCAAGCTCATCGCCGTGCGCGATCCCAATGGCTTTCGCCCGTTGTGCATGGGCAGGATCGGCAGCAGCGTGATGTTTTCCTCCGAAAGCTGCGCGCTCGACGCCATCGGCGCGGAGTTTATACGCGACGTCGAGCCGGGCGAGGTGATCGTCGTTGATGACGACGGCGTGCGCAGTATCCGCGACCATTGCGGCAAAAAAACGTCGCTGTGCATTTTTGAATTCATCTATTTCGCAAGGCCGGATTCGATCATCGACGGCGCCAGCGTGCATCTCGCGCGCCAGCGTGCGGGCCGTTTTCTCGCCAGGCAGTATCCCGTCAAGGCGGATATTGTCGTCGGCGTGCCGGATTCCGGCCTCGACGCGGCGCTCGGCTACTCGACGGAATCGGGCATTCCCTACGGCTTCGGCTTTGTCAAAAACCGCTATGTCGGGCGCACCTTCATTCAGCCGACGCAGGGCGAGCGCTCCACGTCGGTGCGCATAAAGCTCAATGCGCTGCGGAGCACGGTTGTGGGCAAGCGCGTGGTGCTGATCGACGACTCCATCGTGCGCGGCACGACCAGCGCGCGCATCGTCGATCTGCTGCGCGAAGCGGGTGCCAAAGAGGTGCATGTGCGCATCTCATCGCCGCCGTTCCTCAACCCGTGCTATTTCGGCACCGACATCGATTCGCGCGAGAAGCTGATCGCGTGCAGGCTTTCGGTGGAGGAGATCCGCGAAGAGATCGGAGCCGACACACTCGGGTATCTGAAGGTGGAAAGCCTCGACAAGCTCGCCGTCGGTGCGAAATGCGGATTCTGCAAGGGCTGTTTTACCGGCCGGTATCCGATGAGAGTGCCGGAGGATATTCCCAAAGACCGCTTTGAAACGAAGTTAAGCGACGGAAAGTGGGAAATCCTGCAGAGCCGGGCACGGGGGCAGGGATAACTGAAAGAGGGGCATAAACCATGAAAAGCTACAGTGAAAGCTATAAGGCCGCGGGCGTCGACGTCACGGCGGGCTACAAGGCCGTGGAGCTGATGAAGCAGCATGTGAAGCGCACCGAAATCCCGGGCCTGATTTCGGGCATCGGGGGATTCGGCGGCCTTTTCGATCTCGAGGCGGCGGGCTGCGCGCACCCCGTGCTCGTTTCGGGCACCGACGGCGTCGGCACCAAGCTCAAGATTGCTTTCCTGCTTGATAAACACGACACGGTCGGGATTGACTGCGTCGCCATGTGCGCCAACGACATTGTCTGCTCGGGCGCGAAGCCGCTGTTTTTTCTCGATTACATCGCGCTGGGCAGGAATATCCCCGAAAAGGTTGCCGCCATCGTTTCCGGCGTGGCGGAAGGCTGCGTACAGGCCGGCTGCGCGCTTATCGGCGGTGAAACGGCGGAGATGCCGGGCTTTTACCCGGCCGATGAATACGACCTTGCGGGCTTCTGCGTCGGAGCCGTTGACAAAAGCCGCATCATAGACGCAAGCGGAGTCAAAGCGGGCGACGCGCTGATCGGCATTGCGTCGAGCGGCGTGCATTCCAACGGCTTTTCGCTTGTGCGACGGGTCTTTGTGGTGAATTCCGAGCGGCTTTCCACCTATATCGGAGAGCTTGGCAAGACGCTCGGCGAGGCGCTGCTC
>JARLHS010000136.1 GCA_031292115.1 Clostridia bacterium
ACGGCTACGCCCCGCGACAGCTCAGCCAGCGCGGCGACCGGCTGAGCTTCTCAAACGGCATCCTGATGCTTTCGGCCGTGGCAGGCCTGCTGATCATCATTTTCAGGGGCAGCACGAGCGCGTTGATCCCGCTGTACGCCATCGGCGTGTTCATCTCGTTCTCGCTTTCCCAGTTCGGCATGTTTAAACGTTGGGTCACAAAGCGGGGCGAACATTGGGTGCACAAGGCGCTCGTCAACGGGCTGGGCGCGTTCGTTACCACCGTGGTCGTCATGATCATCGCCGTCACCAAATTCCGCCACGGCGCGTGGATCGTCATCATCGTCATCCCTCTGCTGATCATCCTCATGCTCAAGGTTAAAAGTCATTACCAGTCGGTGGCAAGGCAGCTCAGGCTTGAGCCGCACGAGCTTACTTCGATCGACATTGAAAAAGACCTCTACCGCAACCGCGTTATCGTGCCGGTCGAAAGCATCAACCGCGCGAGTATCCGCGCGCTGCGCTACGCGCGCACGATTTCCGAGCACGTGGTCGCGTTCAACGTTTCGATCAATGAGGAAGACAGCCGCAAGGTCGCGGAACGCTACAGCCTGATTAAAACGGATATACCGCTGATCGTGCGCTATTCGCCGTTCCGGAAAATCGCCGCGCCGCTGCTGGAGTTTGTCGAATCGGAGGAATATGACCGCAGAAAAGGCGATATCATCACCGTCATCATTCCTCAGTTTGAGGTCAGGAAATGGTGGCACAATCTGCTTCACAACCACTCCGCGTCTGCTATCGAACGCCAGCTTCTCAAGCACAAGCACATTGTGGTGGCAACCATGCCGCTGCAGCTCAGGAACGAAGACCTGCTGCTCAAGGCGGAGCGTAAAGTCGAATTAAAATAGCGGCGGCACGGCATGATTGCCGCCGGGGGCACATCCGAAAAAGACGATGACAGCGGGAAGGGCACCGTACGCCGCATGGCGGCGGCGCCCTTCCGTTTTTTGCTGCAAATTTGAAAAAAACAGCCGCGGAGCCCCGACGGAACCGTTGATTATTTCATAAAATATTGGTATAATTGGCGAAGGATCCCGCGCGTATTTTGTGACGACAGGGGGCGCCCGAAATGGCGGATTACAGGCATTTTTGCATATACTGCGGCAAGCTGATCCCGCCCGATGCAAAGCTCTGCCCTTTCTGCGGCATGGAGGATCCCTTCACGATGCGCTGCCCGCGCTGCAGGAACGTTATCGAGAAGGGTTGGGCCCGGTGCAGCTGCTGTGGTCTGGAGCTGTTTGTCATCTGCCCGTCCTGCGGCAAACGCACGTTCGCTGCAAGCTGTTGCGAGCAATGTGGGGCTTCGTTGACCGTCCGGTGCGCAAACAGGAAATGCGGATTTGTGCAGGTCAAGATGGGAGATCGATGCCTTCGATGCAATAAAAAATTGAAATAAGGGGTTGGCGCAGATGGAAATGACCGCGTTTACGAGAAACTATGAAGACAACAGCACCGACGCAGGCTTTCAGTTCACTTTTTATTGCGACCTTTGTCACGACGGCTACAAAACGAATTTTGTCGAATCGAAGACCTACAGAAAGGGCACCCTTTTTAAAAGCCTCGGCAGGGGCATCTCGGTCGGCGCCTCGCTGCTCGGCGTAAACGGCGGGTATAACGTCGAGCGCGGCACAGACATCATCAGCGAGCGCTTCCAGGGCATGTCGCCCGAATGGCAGCGCGAGCATGAAAAGGCGTTTGAATTCGCGCAGAATGAAGCCAAGGCGCATTTTCAGCGCTGCCACAACTGCCGTCAGTGGGTGTGCGAAGCCGATTTCAACGAAGAAGAGGGGCTGTGCGTCGAGTGCGCGCCGCGCATGAACGTTGAAATCGCGCATGCCAAGGCTGAAAAAATGGTGGAGGACATCAAGGCGAAGGCTGCGGAAACCACCGTTTTCAGCGGAAAGATCGAATCTAAGCAGATTATCTGCCCCGTTTGCGGCAAGCCCTCCGGCCAGGGTAAATTCTGCAACAACTGCGGCGCGAATCTCTCGCTTTCGAAGTGCCCCACCTGCGGTGCGCAAAACCAGGCAGGGGCGAGGTTTTGCAGCGAATGCGGCACCAATCTGCAGTGATCGGAGGCAACGGCCATGACGGCTCAGGGTGCGGCCACCAAGCCCCCGCCGGTGTTTTCGCATGCATTCCGTCTGCTCAGGGGCGGCGGTGTGCTACTCGACGCCCAGGAGGCGGAGTCTCAAATACGTGATGAAGCCGTGACGGTGGCGTTCGGCTCCAGGAGTATGACGATCGGCTACAGGGATATTCTGCGCGCACGCGCCGAAAATTACCGTGTGATCGCCGAGCTGCGCGACGGCACACAGGCTGAATTTTATTATCTGGGCCACTTTTTTGATTCGTTCAGCGAGGACTTTCTTGAAAAATACAACGCGGTTGTAAAAAAAGACAGCTTTATGGCTGGGGAGGCCGTCTGTGTGCGCCGCGGCGCGTGCTTTTCGCACGCGGGCCCACCCTGCGAAAAGGGCGAATGCGACCTTTTGCTCGACGCCCACGCGGTAACCATACAGCGCATCGGCGGCGCTCCGGCGAAGCTGCCCTATGCGATGATTGATTCGGTCGATTACCGGCAGTATGATTTCAGCATCGCCATCTACGGTGACCGGTGGGATTTTTCGATGCTCGGGCATGAATACGGCAGCTTTAAAACGCAGTACGCCAAATGCTACGGGGCACTCGTCGCACAGGCGGATGCTTGGCTCGCCGCGCTCGCGAGCGGCGTGCCCGAAGCCTCCGTGCACGGGGCCGCAGAGCTGTTTCTCGACGGGCGGCCCGTGGCGCGGCCCGCTGCCGAAAGGCTGGCGCCGGGGCTGTGGGCTGCCGTTTTCAACAAGGCGTGTGAATTGAGCGCAAAGGAATATTTCGAGTATCTTGCGGGGAATGCGGACAGCCTGGAGATTGGCTTCAAGGATTCGCTTTATGAAGCCGGCGGCAGCTTCATCTGGCTGATGGCCCGTATGGGCAAGCATATCGTTTTTGAAGCAGTGTCTTCCGGGCAAACGGGCATGGCGACTTACCTGTATCACATTCAGAACGATGCACAGGAAACGATGAAGCTGATCAACTACTGCATGCACATGACCGAATTCCGGCGCGAACCCGTCTATCTCTCGGAAAAAGAGCTTGACAGGGATGAGAACGCCGGTTATCGTGACGCCCTGCTGCGCGTGCCGCAGATCAACACGCTGCGCGGGCTCTACGACGGCAGGCTGATGCATACCGCTTTTGAAAGCTGGGAAAAGTCGCTGCGCGCTAAAACACAGGAGTAGGCGGAAAAACTTCAGGGGGCCATGCACCGGCTTTTTTGCCGCGCATGGCCCCTTCTTTGCAATCGCGCCTGATACGATTCCTGCAAAAGCATATCCTGTTTTTGCCCGCCGCTGAAAGCGACGTTAAAGAAGTGATAGAATCACTTTTTAATTGGAGATTACAGCAATTCCACAAGAGATCTGTTTCCCATCATAGCTGGAAACGCCGCAGCTTTGCGCGCCGGGCTATTTGAGAAACAGCGCCTTGTATATCGCCTCGAGCTCTTCGGGCGTCGAGGGCCTGATCGCGTTTTGCAGGTTGGAACGTTCACTGAGCCCCCTTGCATAGGCCTCACACTGCTCACTTGTCAGGCGCAGATCTTCAAGCCCCGTCAGCGAGGCGATATCATCGCAGAATTCCTCGACGCCGCAGCCAAGCGCCGCGAAAAGCCGGGCTGTCAGCGCAGGGTCGGCCGGCGCATTCCGCCGCACAAACGCAGGAAGCAGCACTGCGCAGGCTCTTCCGTGCAGGATGCCGTGCCCGCTCGTGAGCGCATACCCCGCGGCATGCGGGAAGCATGTGCCCGCAAGGTTGATCGTGAGCCCCGCCCAGAGCGAGCCGTAATACAGCGCCTCGCGGCCCGTGGAGTCGGGCATCATTTGAGGGTCTTCGCGCAGCTTGCGAAGATGCGGCCATACAAGGCCGACCGCCGTGAGCGCAAAAGCGCGCGCGGCGTCATTCGCACGCGCCGAATAATAGCCTTCTATGGCGTGGCACATTGTGTCAAGCGCCGTGCTGACGGTGATGTCGCGCGGACAGGAATGCGTATAACGCGGGTCGGCAAACACAAGCCGCGCGAAACAGTGCGGCGAGCTGATGCTCTTTTTAAAATTCCTGCTGTCGATGGTCAGCACCGCAATGGAGGTCACCTCGCTGCCCGTGCCCGCCGTGGTGCCCACAAGGCAGATGGGCAGAGCGGCCTTCGCAAAGCCCCTGAAGATTTCTTCGGGCAGCAACCCGGGATTGGTGGCGAAGACGGCAGCCGCTTTCGCCGCGTCGAGCGCAGAGCCCCCGCCGATGCCGATGATAAAATCCGCGCCGAAGCCCCTTGCCTGCGTGCCCGCCTCGCAGCAGACGGAAACGAGCGGATTCTGCCCGACCTGATCGAAGAGCGCATACTCGATCTTCTGCCGGCGGAGCGTTGCGGTGACGTCTTCGAGCGCGCCGGAAGCCCGCGCCGACCCGGCGCTCGTCACGATCAGACAGCGGCTGCCGAGCGAAGCAAGCTCCTGTGCATGCTTGCGCACGCAGTCTTCCCCGCTGATAACCCTCGACGGCATATAGAAATTAAAATTCATGGCATAATATTCCTCTCATGGGTTTTCGGACAAGTACGCCGAACAGCCTTTATTATAGTCTAAAAACAATTGAAAATCAATTTGACATACCTGTAAAAATCATAAAAAACTAAATGAGAAATTTGTGGCATTTTGATGGTATTTATGCTATAATAAAACGGTTATATTTTGTCACATACGCGGAAGTTTGAATTCCGTATTTCAGTCAATAATAATAACAATGACGATATAGATTTAAGGGGGCTGCCAGTTTGGAAAAATTTGTTGTTAACGGCAACAAAAAGCTATGCGGCGAGGTTGAAATCAGCGGCGCGAAAAATGCTGCTGTAGCGATAATCCCCGCGACTATTCTTGCCAAGGGCCCGTGCCGGATTGAAAATGTCCCCAATATCAGCGATGTCGCCATTTTCGTTGAAATTCTGTACAAGCTCGGCGCACAGGTGCGTTACATCGACAAAACGACGATCGAGATCGATTCGTCAAAGATATTATATCCCGTAGTCCCCTACGAGCTCGCGCGCAAGATGCGGGCCTCCTCCTATCTCATCGGCGCGCTGCTCGGGCGTTTTTCACGCGCGAAGGTCGCAATGCCGGGCGGCTGCGATTTCGGGGTGCGGCCGATCGATCAACATATCAAGGGCTTTGAGGCGCTTTCCGCGTCGATTTCCGTTGAACACGGCATGGTGGAGGCGCATGCGCGCCGACTGATCGGAGATACCATCTATCTTGACGTGGTATCCGTCGGAGCCACGGTAAACATCATGCTGGCCTCGACAATGGCCGAGGGTGTCACGATCATTGAGAACGCGGCGAGAGAGCCGCATATTGTCGACCTTGCGAATTTCCTCAACACGATGGGCGCCGACATCCGCGGCGCGGGCACCGACGTCATCAAGGTACACGGCGTGGAGTCGCTCCACGGCGGCACCTACACCATCATACCCGACCAGATCGAAGCCGGCACCTTTATGGCCGCGGCGGCAGCCACGGGCGGCGACGTGTTTATAAAGAACATCATTCCGAAGCATCTGGAATCCATTTCCGCGAAGCTTGAGGAAATGGGCGTTGAAATAGAAGAATTTGACGATGCGGTGCGCGTGCGCCGCACAGGCCCGTTGCTGCGTGCGAATGTCAAAACAATGCCGCATCCCGGCTTCCCGACCGACATGCAGCCCCAGATGGCGGTACTGCTCTCGCTCGCTGAGGGGACAAGCATCATCACCGAAGGCGTGTGGGATAACCGCTACCGTTATGTGGATGAGCTCAAGCGCATGGGTGCAAATGTTCAGGTTGACGGCAAGATCGCCGTCATCGAAGGCGTCGGCTCACTGACCGCCGCGCCTGTAAGGGCGACCGACCTGCGTGCCGGCGCGGCTCTGATGATTGCCGCACTCGCGGCTCACGGCACCACCGAAATCGAGGATATTGAGCACATCGACCGCGGGTATGAGGATGTTGATCTCAAGCTGCGCGCACTCGGCGCGGATATCCGGCGCATCCATACCCAGGAGTCTGTTCTTACCAAAGCCATGAGCAACGGCACGACGGCGTAACAGCGCCGCCTTTTTCGCGCCTTTGCAACATACATTTTTAATTTCTAAAAGAACGGGGTTTCAGGCTGAGGCCGACCCGAATTCAGATGCGCGGGCAGATTCATCCGCATACAATACGATTGTAAACCGTTCGATCGCATACAATACAATTGCAGCGGTCACTTTCTGCCGGTGCGCAAACGACCCTGTCATTTCCCTGCTTCGCGTGACAGAGCCGTGTCTTTCATTTGATTCTGCGCCAGCGCGGAGCGGCGGAACGGAGTTTTTCGGATGGCATTTTTCTGTTCGCTTTTCAGCGGCAGCAGCGGCAACTGCGCTCTGGTGGGATGCGGAGGGGCCGCTGTTTTAATTGACGCGGGTGCGAGCGCGCGGGCAATCAACAACGCGCTGACCGGCCTCGACATGGGTATCGGAGACATTGCGGCCGTGCTTGTCACGCACGAACATTCCGACCATATCAAAGGTCTGCCGACGCTCATCTCGCGCTACAAGCTGCCCGTCTATGCCAACGCGGGCACCATTCGCGGGATCCTCGGCGCATTCGGCGCGATCGACCCCCAATACATAACCGAGCTTGAAACAGGCGGCAGCATCGAGCTTGCGGGCATGAGCATCCGGTCTTTCAAGACCTCGCACGACAGCCTGGAAAGCGTGGGCTACACGATTGCGACCGGCGACGGCAGACGCATCGCCGTGGCCACCGATCTCGGCTATGTGACGGAGGAAGTGATGCGGAGCCTGACGGGCTGCGCGGTTGTGATGCTGGAATCGAATCATGATATCGGAATGCTGAAAAACGGCAGCTATCCGTATTTTTTAAAGCGGCGGATTCTTTCCGACCGCGGGCATCTTTCAAACGACGGCTGCGCTCAGGTGCTGCCGAAGCTCGTGGAGAGCGGCACGAAGCATATTATTCTCGCTCATCTGAGCCACGACAACAACCTCCCGGAGCTCGCCGAGCAGACGGCTGTTTCGGCGCTGAAGACGGCGGGGCATGACCGCGGCGGCGATTACGAGCTCGAGGCCGCCCCGCGTTTTGCGGCAAGCAGCCTTTGCTGCGTATAGGAGCGGCCATGTTTGAAATCAACCTCGTCTGTGTGGGCACGCTGCACGAAGGCTACTGGCAGCAGGCCTGCGCGGAATATGTCAAGCGCCTGACGGGCCGGTGCCGGCTCACGGTGACGGAGATCGCGGAGCAGCGGCTTCCCTCGGCCCCTTCGCCGGCACAGATTGCGGCGGGCCTTGACGCGGAGGCGTCGAAGATCCTGCCGCTGCTGGAGCGCAGCGCGTTTTGCGCGGCGCTCTGCGTCGAAGGCGGGCAGCTTTCGTCGCAGCTGCTTGCGCAGCGGCTCTCCGAGCTGATGGTGCACGGCACGAGCAGCGCTTCGTTTGTAATCGGCGGCTCCTTCGGTCTGTCGCAGCGCGTTAAGCAGCGCGCAGACCTGCTGCTTTCCATGTCCGACATGACATTTCCGCACCAGCTGGCGCGCGTCATGCTCTGCGAGCAGCTATACCGCGCATTCACCATTCTGGGCGGAGAGAAATATCACAAATGACGCCTGCGCGACAGCCATCCGTTTCTAAACATCGAAATGTTATGTCCGGCCGGTAAACGTCAGATACAGCAGCACGCCGTTGAGTACGACAATCACAGCCGCGATGATGGTGCCGAGAATCTGTACCGATATTTTGTTCGCAAAGCTGCCCATTAAATCTTTTCGCTTTGCTATAACAAGCATCTGTATGATCGGTAGCGGGAGGATGAAGCTGAGCGCGACCTGACTCAGCACGAGGGCATTCATCGGATTAACGCCAAGTGCGATAATAAGAAGCGCCGGCATCATGGTAATCAGCCTTCTCAGATTGATGGGGATACTGATATTTACAAATCCTTTCATTATGGTTTGCCCCGCCATAGTGCCAACCGCTGAAGACGAGAGCCCGGACGCAAGTAGGGCGATCCCAAAAGCCCCGCTTGAAAGCGACCCCAAAAGCGGCTCGAGCGATTTATGTGCCTGCTGCATAGTATCCACCGCCATGCCATTCCTGTAAAACACGGCGGCGGAAACCACCAGCATTGCGGCGTTGACAAAAAAAGCGATATTCATGGCAACCGCAATATCGATTTTTTCCATTTTCAAATGATGTCGTTTCGCCTCGTCGGACGAATCCACGCATCTGTACTGAACCAACTGCGAATGCAGGTAAATGACATGGGGCATGACCGTCGCTCCCAGCATGCCGACGGCAATCATAACCGCTTCACCGTTTGGAAGCGAAGGAATAATGGTGTGAATTCCCACCTGTGTCCAATCCGGTTTTGCCAGGAATATCTCGACCAGATACGCTCCGCTGATTACCGCAACAAGTACGGTAATGATCACTTCCACTGCTTTCTGGCCGTATTTCTCCATATAGCAAATCATAAAAGTCATAAGACCGGTCAACAGGCCCGCATAGAGCATGGGTATATTAAACAACAGGTTGAGCCCAAGCGTGCCGCCGAGAAATTCTGCCAGATCGGTTGCCATTGCGCCGATCTCCGCGATTATCCAGAATATCCAGTTCACTGGCTTTGGAAATACGCTTGCGCACATTTCCGGGAGGTTGTGACCTGTGGCGATGCCGAGTTTTGCCGACATTGTCTGTAAAAAAATAGCCATTAGATTGCTCCACAAAATCACCCAGATTAATGCATAGTTAAATTTGGAGCCGCCACTGATGTTAGTCGCAAAATTGCCGGGATCAATATAGGCGACGCTTACGATAAAAGCCGGACCAAGGAATGACGTGAGATGGCGGAGCCGCAATGTATTTCCTTTTTGTGCACGCTGTGGCACGTTTACGCATACCGGCACGGCATCCGTCATGGTCTGTATGTTCAAGTTTTACCACCTTGTCAAAAATATTAGCCGGGGCTAAAACCCCTCTGATTTACAGTATGTCTGACCGCAGCCGTTGGTTACACGGTGATTTTTTAAGAAAAAGAGGCACGAAAATGGCCCCTGCAAAGAACGACATCATTGAAATCGAGATCACCGGCACCACGCACGACGGCTCCGGCGTCGGGCGGCTCGGCGGGCTTGTAATTTTTATCCCTGCGTGCGCGCAGGGCGACACGGTGCGCGCGCAGCTGATCCATATGAAAAAGAACCTCGCTTATGCGAGGCTGATTGAAGTCCTTAAACCATCGCCGTCGCGCATCGGGCTGGATTGCCCGGTCTTTTACCGCTGCGGCGGCTGCGCTTTCCGCCATATTGCCTATGACAAGGAGCTCGAGATCAAGCAGCAGCGTGTCGCGGATGCGCTTCAGAAGATCGGCGGGCTTGAAATTGTGCCCGAAAAGATCCTCGCCTGCGAAGAGACGCTGGGCTACCGCAACAAGGCGCAGTACCCCGTGGCGCTTTCGAACGGGGAAATCCAGATCGGCTTTTACGCAAGGGCGAGCCACCGCATTGTCGGCGATGACGCCTGTCTGCTGCAGCCGCGCTGCTTTGAGCAGGCGCTCGGCGCGTTCCGACAGTGGATCGGGCAATCGGGCGTCTCAATCTATAACGAAGCCGACGGCACCGGCCTGCTGCGGCATATCTATCTGCGCCTCGCGCAGGCGACGGGCGAGCTCATGGCCTGCGCGGTCGTCAACGGTGACTCCATCCCGCAAAGTGAGCCGCTCGTCAGGCTTCTCAAGAGCCGCTGCCCGCAGCTTAAAAGCGTTGTGCTCAACGTCAACACGCGGAGCACAAACGCCATCCTTGGCCCCCGGTGCGAGTTACTCTGGGGCGCCGAGCGCATCACGGACATCCTCTGTGGGCTGAAGATCGAGCTGTCGCCTCTGTCGTTCTATCAGGTCAACCGCCCGCAGGCGGAGCGGCTCTACGGCCTCGCGGCGGAATTTGCCGACCTCAACGGCAACTTGCCGCACAGCAACCTGCCGCACAGCACCCTGCCGCACGGCGGGCTGCTTCTCGATCTTTACTGCGGCGCGGGTACGATCGGGCTTTCAATGGCAGGCCAGGCGGCGAAGGTGATCGGTGTTGAGGCCGTCGCCGACGCCGTGGAGGATGCGCGGCGAAATGCGCGGATCAACGGCATTAAAAATGCTGAATTCCTCTGTGCCGATGCGACGGACGCCGCCTGCCGCCTGCTCGCACAGGGGCTCCGGCCCGATGTCGTGGTGATCGACCCGCCGCGCAGCGGCTGCTCGGCCCAGACGATCTCGGCCATCACGCAAATGTCGCCCGCGCGCGTCGTCTATGTTTCATGCGACCCTGCCACGCTGGCACGCGACCTTGCGCTTTTCGGGCAGAGCGGCTACCGCTGCGCGCGCGTGAAGCCCGTGGATATGTTCCCCCGCACGGCGCACGTTGAGACGGTCGTATTGATGACAAGGGTAAAAGACTGAATATACAAAAAGCCCAGTAAATAAGCCGTTTCTGTGATTTTGCGATTTTTAAACTATACACTTAAACGTGATTTTGCTTGTTCATGGAAATCAGTCTATCGGGTCGGATTCCGTTTGCGAGAGAACAGGATTGATAACGGGGTTTGACGAGTGTACAGGATAGATGTCTTTTCCGGGGGTGAGAGAGCTGGTTAGATATAAACAAATTAAGGTACCCTACGTTGATTTCGTAGAGTGCCGTGCTTATTTCTGCCATTATTCATTTACATCCACTGTTACGCCAGACTTGTAATTGCTGACCGGTCGGGTACGATCAGCCGGTGAATTTATCTGCAGTAATCGCAGTTACCGTGTAGACGGTGGCCTTTTCAATCATAACCGGGCGATTCGTCTTGATCACATTACTAAATTTATCTGATTGAAATAGAAGAGAAAATATGGTATAATAATCTATATCTTCTATAAATAACTGCTTTAGAAGGAGATGGTTACTATGAAGTACTTCTCGAAAACATTTTCTTCCTTTTTGTTCATACTTGTCTTTGTGTTTGCCTTTTCGGGATGTCATGATGTAGAAACTAAAACAAGAAGTTCATCATTGCAATCCTCGGCAGTTAGCTCAGAAAGGAATATGATCAAGGATAATTCTGTTAATTCAACTGATTCTTCTTTATCATCGCAATCCTCGGCAGTTAGCTCAGAAAGGAATATGAGCAAGGATAATTCTGTTGATTCAACCGATTCTTCTTTATCATCAAATACAAGCTATAATTCAGATGTAAATATGCTAAACAATATAATTGCTGCAGCAAGCACCCATAATATATCGAATATCAAAAGCGCCTTAAAAAAATACTGCGATAAAAACTTTGCTATATCACATAATAACCAAAAAGCAGTTTTTTGTGCACAGGGTAATTCATTTTACAATATATATTATCTTGATTTTTCAGGGACAATACCATTTATTAAAAACATAAATACGATTAACAACATCAAAGAAGATGTTTTTTACACTGATACTTGGTCTTATGATGATAAATATTTTGATATTAACGCCTGTACGGATGTGATCGGTGGTACGTTGGTGTTTAATGCTACAACTCTTAAAATAATTTATGAAACCACTGCCTATATGGTTGAAGGTTCCGATTGGTCACCATCAAGCGATTCAATTGTTTTATCCGTGCCTAATGAAAGCGTGAAGTTAAATTATCAGGGCGGTGAATTGGAATATTCAACTGATGTAGTTGTTTATAATGCAGAAAAATTATCAACAAAAATCGTCTTACCGGCCAATCCCAAGTATGTATACGTCAATTTGGTTTGGGACAATAGCGGGATCACTGCAACCAGACATTATTTGGACGATAGTACAAATTCTAAAACCAAAATCGATAAGTTGAATATATTTGAATAGCAGATAGTTGCCCTGAATAAGTTTTACCATAATAAATCGAGGTACCCTACATCGTTCTTTTTTACCTTATTCCTCGACATCCACCATCACGCCTGCTTGAATTCCACGGTGAATGTGTCATAAGCGGCCGCGCACGGCGGCTTTGTAGACATGGTGACTTTTTCAATCAGCCGCCGGACAGAGCGGCACACCCACCTTGCGGCGGGTGGTCGTATTCGGTCAGGGCAGTTGGCTGCTCCCGCAGGAAGGTGCCCATGTCGGTGATGCGCTTTTTCTGCTCGTCCCGCCCGGCGCTTTCCAGCTGAAGCTTCTGCTTATCCTCGCGAAGACGATAAATCTCCTCGCCAATATCCTCATAATCGGCTCGGGCGCCGGTTCGCTTCAAAAGCTCCTCCTGCAGTTCGGCCAGCCGCTTGTCGACGTCGGTAAGTGGCTGGCTTTTTTCGGATTCCAGAACGGTTTCGATGTTTCTTTGCAGGGTGGCGAGGAAGGTGTCCTTGCCACACCATTATATTGCTCGAACAGGTGAGAACTATAGTAAACTCTCTTTGGCTGAACTTATTACCCCATGAGGTGTGAATCATTTGGATGTGCAAACTCGATATGCTGGGAGCGCACCACACCGGCAGTGTGTAGGTCACAAGTTCGAGTCTCGTATGCTACGCCAATAAAGCAAGCCACAAGGCCAAAAACCTTGTGGCTTTACTTATAAGACCGGGCACTTGAAGAAGAGTTCAGGGGGCACAATGAAGGCCTTTTCGAAGGAGGGCGCTCTTGCTTGTTTTACACGTTTTGAATTGCTTCTGCGCCTGAGAATTCCCTTTGACCGGTTTCCCGCCGCCGCGCCGCTGCGGGAATCCCCATTTCCTGCCGGTATTTTGTGATTGTACGCTTGGCCGCCGCCTGTCCGATGGAGGCCAGGTACCGGGCGATCCGGCCATCGCTGAGCGGGCATTCCACCTGCTCGTTTTCAATCAGGGAACGGATCACCGCTTTGATCTGTTCCCGGGAACCACCGGCAGCGATGCGCGAGGTAAAAAAATCCCGGAGAGGGTAGACCCGCCCCTTGAACTGCAGATACTTGTCGGCTATGGAGCGACTGATCGTGGATGCGGACAGCCCCAGCGCCTCAGCCACATATTCCTGCGTCAGCGGGGAAAGCGGCGCCTGCCTGATGAAAAATGTGCGCTGCACTCCGAGAATCTGTTTTCCGATGGCAAGCAGCGTGTTTTGCCTGCGGTTCAGCGCTTCCACAAGGTGATGCGCTTCGGAAAACAGCTGCTCGGAAGGCCACGTCCCCGCACCGCCGGGCACGGCTTCCGCGTCTGCTGAAAGCCGCAGGAGGGGCGTCCGCTGCACGGGCGCAGCCACGGGCTCGTTGTCCCGGATATACACGATCAGCTCGGGAAATATGTAACGCGCCTCTCCCATCTCCGCACCCAGCGGGAACGGATGCAGCGCCCGGATATGCGCCGCCGCCCGCCTCACGGCGCCCTCCGGCACATTCAGCGCGTTCGCAATACCGCTGTAATCCATATTTGCAAGGGACGGAAGACAGTCCTTTACGATTGCCATGGCGATACGGTCCATCGGGGACTCCCGCCTCAGCTGCATATACAGGCATTCCCGAAGGCTGCGGGCACCGACACCCGCAGGCTCCAGCGATTGCAGCAGACGCAGTACCCCCAGCGCCTCCGCCCGTGAAACGCCCATTTCTCCCGTCATATCGGTCAGGATACCCGGCGGCAGATACCCGCGTTCATTCAGGGCGTCAAGCAGGAACTCCGCCCGACGGCACAAAGTGGAATCGTCCGCCGATATGTGAAGCTGAAAGCGAAGATCGTTCAGCGCGCTCGTTTTAGCCGCCGTGTAAGTCTCGAAGGAATTGCCTTCGCAGAGGTCGGGCTGCAGCGGCGTCCAGTCGGTTTCCAGCAGCGGATTCCGTTCCGATATTTCCCGGATCAGATTGTTCAGCTCCGTCACACCCAGCGACAGCACATGCAACGACTGCCGCTGATAGGCGTTCAGCGACAGCTTCTGCTTCTGCCGTGGCACGAGAATTTGCCGCATATTCGCTTCTCCTATCAGTTAACGATGCCGTAGACCCTCATCTTCCGATAAAAGGTCGCCCGGGACATGCCGATAGCGGCGGCGGCCTTCGCCGCATTGCGTTCATGCTGGAAGAATGCCTGCCGCATGAGCGTCTCCTCCATCTCCACACACGTGCCGACGGAGCGGGCCGGCGCGGATCCCACGCGCATGTTGCTAAGGTTTTTCGGCAGGTGCGCCGCCGTGATCACGGTTTCCCCGCACAGGTAGTAGGCGCGGGTCACGGCGTTTTGCAGCTCGCGTATGTTGCCCTTCCAAACGCTTTCCGACAGGGCGCGCACACAGGCTTCGCTCATGTGTTTGCCGACGCCCCGGTTCTCCATATTCAGCTGGTCGATGAAATAGGCAATCAGGAGCGGAATGTCCTCCTTCCTCTGGGAAAGAGGCGGCAGCGTAAAGTTCATCACGTTGATCCGATAGTACAGATCTTCCCGGAAGGTCTGTGCTTGTACCAGGTCATACAGGTTCCGGTTGGTGGCGGCGATGACCCTGATATCCAGTTTTTTCTCCGTTTTTCCGCCGATGCGGGTCACCCGGTAGTTATCCAGCACCCGCAGCAGCTTCGCCTGCACGTCCAGCGGCAGCTCGCCGATCTCGTCGAGAAAGATCGTCCCGCTGTTTGCAAGCTCGAATTTGCCCGCCTTGCCCGTAGCGAGACCGTCGGTAAAGCTGCCCTTCTCATACCCGAACAGCTCGCTTTCCACGAGGTTGATGGGCAGCGCGGCGCAGTTAACCGCCACAAAGGGCTTGTTCCTCCGGCGGCCGGCATTGTGGATAGACTGGGCGAATACCTCCTTGCCGGTGCCGCTCTCGCCCTCCAGCAGGATGGGAACGCGCTGGTCGGCCACCTGACGGCACTGCTCGATGATGTCCAGCATCATGGGGTTCTTCGTAATGATTGTCTCAAATTGAAACGTAGTGGGGCTGCCGATGAACTGTTGGCTCATGGCGATGATGTCCCCGACATCCCGGCAGATCACCACATATCCGTCCGTGGTACCGAAATTTTCGATCCTGTAGACGTCCATGCTGACTCGAAGCTCCGCCCCGCGGTAGGTCAGGAACGTCTCGCCCATACGAACATGAACGCTTTCGTTATACCGGATGCCACGCGGGTCCACGCTTTAAACAGGGAGGATACGTCCATAGAAGCGGCCGGCAGCGAAGGCTCGTTGATCAGCTGTCTGAAGTGGCTGTTGACCTGCAGCACCCGCATCTTCCCGTCGAGAATCAGCACGCCGTCGGAGGCGTCGTTGAGCGTATAGTCGATGATGGCGGTATTGCGCAGGTTCAGAAACTGTTTCTCGATCAGATCCGCGGCAGTAGCGATCAGTGCCATGAGAGAATCGTTGTAAAATTCCTTATAGAACGTGACGGTGATGGCACCCACGGTCTCGCCGTCGTTGCTATGCACCGGCGCGGTCACACAGTTGAAAATCACATGGCTGTTCAAATAATGTTCCGAGGCATAGGTATAAAATTGCTTGTTATACATGAGCGCAAGGCTGATGGCGTTGGTTCCCACGGTTTCCTCGCTCCAAACGGAGCCGACCCTGAGCTTCATCTCACGCACGCTCTCGTCCAACAACTCGTTTGCGGAAAAGTAAAGCACCACGCCCTCGTTGTCCGTCAGGTATGTGGCGCAGAGGCAGCTTCCACTGGTCAGCTGACGCTGCACTCTGTCGATCACAGGCGTCGCGATGCGCACAAGGTATGCGTTTTGCCGGAGCTTTTTCTCCAGCGGGGTCCCATCCACAAAGCGATGCCTGCCCTTCGCCGGCGTCAGCCCCGCGTCCTTGCACCGCTGCCAGGAAGCTGCAATTTCCGGACGGACCATAGCGTCGATTTTCCCCGTAGAAAAATAGCGTTTTCTGGCTTTCTCAAGCAGAGACAACATTTCGTGATGCTTCGCGTCCCCCTGAGAAAGATTTTCTTCCACCGTGTCGACGGTCACCTGCCGGGGAAGCCGACTCGCTTTTGATTGATTCGTCATTGACGACACCTCGTCAAATTCAAATTTTAACAAATCGTTTCCAGAAGAATAATCCAGGCCTGCTCTTATATTTTTAAGGATCATTTGCCTGACAATGAAAATGGCCGCCTGTATGAATCAGCCGTCTGCTTTCCAGTAGGAATATTCATTCCTGTCTTAACATACCATTTATTTTCTTGCTTTGCAACAGGGTGGAGTAGCTCTAAAAAAATAAAAAAAGATCCTTGTTAAGCAGCCGATAAACAAATCCATCTGTGAATCGCGGGCGGTAAGTCATTCAGCTTTGCGCTGACGCGGCAGAGTTTCACATATTCTCAAATTGAGACAAAACGCCGGGCAATTTTGCGCACAAAACTTGCTTGTGATCTATGTGAGCACATTTTAACATAAGGAGGCGCGCCATGATCCATAACATTGTCGAAGAACAGCGGCTTTATTTTCTGTCGGAGGCTACAAAAGCGTATGACACCCGCATGAAAGCGCTGCATAAATTCAAGACTTGCATTCTCGGCCACGAGCAGGATATTCTGAATGCCCTGAATCAGGATCTTAACAAACCGCCGGAAGAAGGATACATGACGGAATTGGTTATGGTTCTTGATGAGCTGAATTTTATCATGAAGCATCTTTCCCGCTGGGTTAAGCCGGTTTCCGTGCGTGCCTCCCTGGCGCAAATGCCGGCGAAATGTCGGATCAGGATGGAACCTTACGGCGTAGTTCTGATTATGGCACCCTGGAATTATCCGTTTCAACTGACAATGGAGCCGCTGATCGGAGCCATTGCCGCGGGTAACTGTGCGGTGGTCAAGCCTTCTGCCTATTCGCCGGCCACCAGCCATATTATTCGAAAAATTGTGGAAGAATCGTTCCCGGCCTCTTATGTCTCGGTGATAGAAGGAGGCCGTGAACAAAATTCAGCACTGTTATCAGAAAAATTTGATTATATATTCTTTACCGGCAGCGTTGCGGTTGGCAAGCTGGTCATGGAAAGCGCGTCACGTCATTTGACGCCTGTCAGCCTTGAATTGGGCGGCAAAAGCCCCTGCATCGTCGACGAAAGCGCTGATCTAGCCCTCGCGGCAAAGCGCCTGGTGTTCGGAAAATACTTAAATGCGGGACAAACGTGCGTTGCACCGGATTATCTTTATGTGCATGAGGCTGTAAAGTCAAGGTTTATCGAGGAACTGAAAAGTGCCCTTGGCAAGGCATTTCCCGGCTATGATTATTCGACTTTCACCAGTATTATAAACGACAAGCATTTTACCAGAATAGCCGCTTTGATTTCAGGCGAACAGGTCTTATTCGGAGGTCACTGCGACCCTGTCCGGCGATTTATTGAACCGACCATCTTGGATCACATCAGCTGGGAATCGCCTGTCATGCAGGAGGAAATCTTCGGGCCGGTTCTTCCTGTGTTGTCCTACAACAATCTGGATGCTGTTATCCAAGCAATCCAATTTCATCCAAGGCCGTTGGCCACATATCTGTTTACAAGGGACAAAGCGGTGGAAAAGCAGGTTCTTTCAAGAGTTTCCTTCGGAGGTGGGTGTATAAACGACACCATTATGCACCTGACGACTTCACATATGGGATTTGGCGGCGTTGGAGAAAGCGGCATGGGAAATTATCACGGGAAAAGAAGCTTCGACACCTTTACACATGAAAAAAGTATCCAGATCAAGGGACGGTTTGATATGCCATTCCGTTTCCGGCCATACACCGCGAAAAAAAGCAAAATCCTGCACCATATTTTCAGCAAATAAACGGGTGGGAGCAAAAGCACCTGATTCGAAAGCGCAGGAAAGCTCGGTTCCTCAAAAGCACAGACCGTATTGCCAGTTCAAGAGCGTAATCGGCGAAAAGGTACGGCTGCCTGCCGCGCCCTAAACCGTGATTAAATTACAACAGAGAGGAGCCATGCAAGTGGAAAACGTGATTTTGCCGAAACTCGGCCTCACCATGGAGGAGGGCACCCTAATCGAGTGGCATGTCAGAGAGGGCGGCACAGTTCAACCCGGCGACCTGCTTTGCGAAGTGGAGACCGATAAGCTGACCAACGAAATCAAAAGCAAGGTTTCCGGAGTGGTCAAGGAGATTCTCGTGGAGGAGGGAGACACCGTGCCAGTTCAGACCGTGCTTGCGGTTATCGATTGTGAGGCACGCCTATGAAAATCGCCGTGGTAACCGGCGCGTCCTCCGGTATAGGCAGAGCCTTTGTGCTCCAGCTGGACGCCGACGAACCATTCGACGAGATCTGGGCCATTGCGTTGGAAGAGGATTTACTGGGGGAACTCCAGAAGGAAGTCCACGCAAGAATACGTCCGTTTGCGATGGACTTTTGCAACCGGGAGAACCTTACGCGCTATGGGGAAGCGCTGAAAGCCGTCGCGCCGGATGTGGCGGTTCTGGTCAACGCCAGCGGCTTCGGTATCTTCAAGACGTTTGAAAAGACCTCGCTGGACCGGTTGTTCGGCATGGTCGATGTCAACGCCCGCACCATGATGGGAATGACGTATCTGACGCTGCCCTACATGAGGCAAGGCGGCCGCATCTACAACATGGGCTCCGGTTCTTCATTTCAGCCAACGCCGTACGCGCTGATCTATGGGGCGACAAAGGCATTCGCGCTGAGCTTTTCCCGCGGTCTGAACGTGGAGTTCAGAAACGGCCGCCGCGGCATTCGTGTGATGGCGGTCTGCCCGCTTTGGGTAAAGACCAATTTCTTTAAGATGGCCGTGTCGGATAAGACCATTTCTTATTTCAGCAAATGGGTGGAAGCGGCGGACGTGGTGAAAAAGGCGCTAAAGGATATGCGACGCGGCAAGGACGTCTCCATCCTGGGATTCAATATGCAGATGCAGGTGCTGGGCGTCAAGCTGCTGCCGGCCGGCCTGGTGATGAAAATCTGGTGCAAACAGCAAAAGCAGGGATGAATCCCCACCAGCCGGAAATGAGGGAGCTGTTTATGTCGATGGAACAAAAGGCAAAACGGCTGCGCAGGGTGATCGCAGTCAATATGGTGAAAAGCTGGCAGACATCGCCCAAGTGCGATTACCTGATGAAAGTGAACGCAGAGCCCATGATGGTGTTTCGCAAATCCTTTAGTGAAGCGAACGGCGTTAAAGTCGACTTTCTAAATCTGGTGATGAAGGCCGCCGCTACAGCACTGAAAGAGTTTCCTTATGTGAACTCGTCCTACGATTCCGAAAACCATGTACATAGGATGCACGAGGAAGTGAACGTGGGCTTTGTGATCTCCGTGGACGACGGACTTCTGGTGACAAACACGAAGGGAACGGATCGGCTGGATCTCACCGCGCTGAGCCGCGAAACGGAACGACTGATCGAGGGCTCGAAAAACAGTGGGCTCAACATGGACGATATTACCGGCGGCACGTTCACGATCAATAACATGGGCACATACAAGCGTCTTGTCCAGCACACCGCCATCATTAACCAGCCGGAATTGGCTATATTGTCCATGTATGCGATCACGGACGAGCCGGCGGTCAGGGATGGCGCCGTGGTTATTCAAAAAAGTATGAACCTGATGTTGTCGGCGGATCACAGGGTTATCGACGGAAAGATGGCTTGCGACTTCCTCACAAGAATCGTCGGGCTTCTGGAAAACCCGGAAAGCCTGACACAATAAAATTAAACGGAGGGTACTGTTATGAAATTTCTCGATGCGGAGTGGTTTGAAGAACACAAGAAGCTGGCCTGCGCTATGTTTAGCGAAAAAAACCGCAACAACGTGGAACTGGTGGAAGTCTACGAGAACTGCTACGGTCAGGACAAAACCATCTGGACTCATTACAAACTGGTGGACGGGATAGCCGCCATCGTGGAACGCGGCGAAGGTGAGGACGACATCCCGGAGGCGCAGTTCCGGGTGTTTGGCGACTACCAGCATTACGTACAGGTGTGCCAGGGCAAGCTGGATCCCAATAAGGGCATCGTGACCGGCAAATTCACGTTGGAGGGCAATCTTATGAAGGCCATGGGTATGCTGGGTACCTATGCCAAGGTTACTGCGGCCAAGAAGGTTCCTGGCATGGAGTTTTGAAAATCCGAGCTTCCACCTAACTGCATCAAGCAAGGAGTGATAGAATTGGATAAAGAGGATTATTTGGAGCTTTACCGGGTCATGGTACGTATCCGTAAATTTGAGCAGCAGGCCACTGATTCTTTTGAGATTGGCGATATTCCCGGTATGGTGCATCTTTCCATGGGGCAGGAAGCCACCGAAGCGGGAGCCTGCAGTGTGCTGAAAAAGACGGATTATATCACCAGCACCCACCGCGGCCACGGCCACATGATCGCCAAGGGTGGGAAGACCGACCGTATGATGGCAGAGCTCTGTGCCCGGCGCGACGGCTACTGCCGCGGCAAGGGCGGTTCCATGCATATTTCCAGCATCGAAATCGGTATGCTGGGCGCAGACGGCATGGTGGGCGCGGGCATGCCCATCGCGACTGGCGCGGCTCTTGCGAGCTGGATTCGGGGAACCGACGATGTGACCGTCTGCTTCTTTGGCGACGGCGCATCCAACGAGGGGCTGTTCCACGAATGCCTGAACTTTGCGGCGCTAAAAAGCTTGCCCGTGGTGTTCCTCTGCGAGAACAACCTGTATGCTATTTCCACCAGTACGAAGCGCTCGATGAAGGTGCAGGATGTGGCCTCCCGTGCTGCGGGTTACGGGATCCCTGGCGTGATTGTGGACGGCAACGATGTGCTGGCGGTGCGGGAAGCCACCTCCGAAGCGGTGGCACGGGCAAGACGCGGCGAAGGCCCGACCCTGATCGAGGCCAAGACCTACAAGCATCACGGCCATTTTGAAGGAGATCCCGCCGACTACCGTCCCCAAGAGGAAGTACAGCTATGGCTCGATAAGGATCCAATTCCCCGTTATGCCAGGTATCTTGTGGAAAGCGGCATTGCGGTGGAGGGTGAGATTGCAGCCATCGACGGTGAGATTGCAGCAGAGATTGCCAAGGCGGTCGAGTTCGCGCTTGCCTCAGAGCCTCTCGATTCTAGGGAAACCTGTATGGACGTCTATTCGGATATCGTAGAGGAGGGAAGATAATGGCAAAGCGAGTGTCAACAAGCAAGGCGCTCAACAATGCGCTGGACCGCGCCATGGCTTTCGACGAGAGGGTATTCTGCATCGGTGAAGACATCGGCATTATGGGCGGCACGTTCGGTGTCACAGCCGGCCTTCTGGATAAGTACGGCGAAAAGCGGGTCATCGATACACCAATTTCCGAGGCCATGTTCATGGGCGCGGCGGTGGGTGCGGCAGCCCGCGGCCTTGTGCCGGTGGTGGAGATCATGTTTTCAGACTTTGTGACCTACTGCTTCGACCAGGTGGTCAATCAGGCGGCCAAGATGCGCTATATGTACGGCGGCAATATCGAAATGCCCATTGTCATCCGCATGCCGGGCGGCGGCAGCGTACAGTCAGCAGCTCAGCATTCTCAGAGCCTCGAAGGGCTGTTCGGACACATTCCCGGCCTCAAAATCGTCATGCCGTCCAGCCCCTCCGATGCGCGCGGGCTGCTGCTCTCGTCCATAACGGACAGGAACCCGGTCATGTTCTTTGAAACGAAATCTCTCTATGCCAAAGTGGAAAAGCTCGAGGAGGAATATGACCCGATCCCGCTGGGCACCGCATCCGTCAAGCGCGAAGGTGGAGACGTCACCATTGTGGCCACCGGTCCCTGTGTGCTCAAGGCGATGAATGCGGCCAGCGCGCTTGCCGAGGAAGGAATTGAGGCAGAGGTGATCGATCCGCGTACGCTGTATCCGCTGGATACGAAAACGATCTTCGGCTCCGTGGAAAAGACCGGAAGGCTCCTAATCGTCACCGAGGAATGTAAACGGGGGGCATGGAGTGCGGAGCTTTCGGCAGAGGTAGCGGAAAAGCAGTTTGTTGCGCTCAAGGCTCCCATCGCCCGCGTCGGCGCGCTCAATACGCCGGTACCGCTGGCCAAGCAGCTGGAGGACTATTACCTGCCGCAGACGGAAAACATTGTGGACGGCGTGAAGAGTATCTTAAAGGAATCAGTAATTAAATAGGCAAAGATGACGGCAAACCGCTGGCAGGAATGGCGGTAAAGGGTGCCCGCGCCTGTCTGCATTGCGAATTGACCGATGCGGAGAAACATTGCGAGAGGTGATGTCCCTCCTATATAACAGAATAAGTTTAGTATATCTTACGTAAGCACGAAGCAATTCTGTTATATATTGCGCATGTGCATTTGCGAAGCAAAATTTTGCACGCGCTTTAGCGTTTAGCCCGTTCTCTATATACAGCTGCTCTTATATTAATTATTTATTCAGTTGTATATAGTACCCTGAGTACACTCCGTGAGTGAGAGCTGTATGGGGGCACAAACCAAATAAGCTGGGAGCGCTCCACACTGGCAGTGTGTGGGTCACGAGCTCGAGTCTCATATGCTCCGCAAAAAAAGTAAGCCACAAGGCCAAAAACCTTGTGGCTTTACATATAAGGCCGGGTACTTGAAGAAGAGTCCAGAAATCGCAATGAGGGTGTTTTCGAAGGAGAGCACCCTCGTTTTTTGCCCGTTTTAAATTGCTTTTTCCCTCTTAATCTCACGCATGATTTTGCGTTGATTTAGAGCATGTTTCTGCTATATAAGAAATGGGGTATTCAAATGAGCAATAATATCAGAGAGGCGCAATTTGAACACATTGATCTTTTCGGTAATCCGGCGCGGTTTACAAAATCGCTTATTGGCAGATGTACTCTTCCAGCAGGTATTTATTTCAATCCAAATTCAATTTATGGCTGAGGCCAGCTTGATTTTGAAATGTTCAGATAGACCTCCTCCGTTTTGTGGAACCCATCCTTTATAACAGTGCTCATCATGTTGTCCTTCGTAACAGCGATGGGTTCGATGCAACTGTAGGGTACGTCGTACTTGTTGTCTGAAATCCGATCGGGAACCTTGACGCTTTTTCCCTTCGCCATATCGACTGCAAAGTCGGCAGCGCGGACGGCGAGCTCTTTAATCGGCTTGTAGACCGTCATGAGCTGCTGACCCTCCACGATGCGTTGACAGGCCGAAAGGTCTGCGTCCATGCCCACGACCGGGACCGCCGGGATCAGGTGGTTTTCCGCAAGCGCCGTGATGGCGCCGCTCGCAAGGCCGTCATTTTCGGCGATCACAGCGTCGATTTTCGTGCTGTCCTGCAGCAGTTTTCGGATATCCTGAGCCGCATGGTCAGCCATCCAGTCGGTTTCCGAAAAGTCTCCCACCACTTTGATCTCCTTACGGCTGATGTAGGGGTTGAGTACCTCGCGGATGCCGCGCGAGAGCATTACGGTGTTGTAATCGGTCGTGGGGCCGGCTACAATGACGTAATTACCGCGCGGCTTTACCTGCGTGATGGCTTTTGCCTGCAGCCCACCCACCTTTACGCTGTCGAAGGTGACGTAGAGATCCACGTTCGCGTTCATAACAAGCCGGTCGTAAGATATGACCTTGACACCTGCCGCCTTTGCGAGCGAAACGCAATCCGCAGCTTTATACGCGTCGTTTGGGATGATGACCAGCACAGAAATACCCTGAGCAAGCATGTCACGGACCTGGCTGTACTGGGTATCCGAATTCTCGTAGCACACATCGCAGATCGTCCTAACCCCGAGTCGCTTGGCTTCCGAAATGAAATCGTCGCGGTCGATATACCAGCGTTCCTCCTTAAGGGTAGCCATCGACAGACCGATGACGAGTTTTTTTTCCGGCTTTGATGCGGTCTGCCGCACGGCACACCCAGGCGGAACCAGGGCCCCGCCGAGGAGCACAAGCACGAGCAGAATCGGTTTGATCAGTTTCAGACGCATTTGCTCGCCTCCCCCGGATGAGTTTATAGATTTTTGTCCAGCGCGGAAGACTTGTATTCGGTCGGCGTCACGCCTACAATTTTTTTAAAAATCCGACTGAAATAGTTGGGGTCGGAATAGCCGATCTGATAGCAGATTTCCTTGTTGGCACAGTTGCGGTCGTCCAGCAGCTTTTTTGCCTTTTCAATGCGGAGAGCCGTCAGGTAATCGATGAAATTCGAGCCGGTTTCATCCTTGAAAAGCTTGCTGAAGTAGCTTGGGCTGATGTTGACCGCGCGTGAGACGTCTTCAAGTGTGATCTCCGAGCAAAAATTCTGTTCGATATACTCCTTCGCGTCGACGATAACGCAGGAAAGCCTTTTGTCACGGGCGCCGGCAATGTCCGCGCAGAGCTGCCGGATACGGTTCTTTGACCATACGCGCAGCGTGCTGAGATCCCGGATCGCGAAGAAATCGTTGAGATAATCGTTGCCCGTCTCACCAATGACGCCATATTCCTTTGCCGTGCGGCTCAGCATGACGGTCAGCTCGGTGAGGCCCGAGGCGATCTCCTGCAGATTTCCCTTCGTATGCTCCGTGAGCCACTCGAAGATATGGTCGAACGCCATCAGGCAGACATCCGGCTCGTTGAGCGTGACACTTTTTAGCAGCAGCTTTTCCTTGTTTTCAGGATATCCCTGCCGTGCGCCGTTTTCAAGCGGCGCGTCATTGATATGGTACAGCCCACCGGCTTTTGCATAGCCGATGGCTCGCACGGATTCTTCGAAGGAGCGATAGACGCTGCCAAGGTCCGGGTAGTAGCGGCCGATCCCAATAACAAAATCGATATTTTCGTTGAGCGCCCTGAGCTTACTATATATTTCGGAAGCAACCTCCATCGCCCCAATACGCTGCCGGTATTCGTCCGCACCGGCGGCACAGGGTACAAAGACAAGGATGCGGTTGAGCATGAGCGGCCCGACGATACCGGTACAGCACTCCTTGATGACCTCACGGAACGCAGGGTAAAGCTTCTGGCCCTTGATGGAGGTGCCGATTTTATTGGCGATGCCGTCCTTCCCGTGCGTTTCGCCAAACTCGACGGTCATTATATAGCCGCCCTCCGAACTGATGTCGAGGATTTTACGGAAGGAGATCATCTCCACCGTATGGTCGTCGGAAAAGAGCATTGAATAAATGAAGCCGCTTTCGAGTGCGGGCAGAATAAAAGCCATCTTTTCCTTGAGCTCGAGTTCGAACTCTAGGCTTTTGTGTTCGTTTTCCTTGATCCGGATAGCATTTTCGAATGCCGCAATCAGCTTTGTGCGGCTGATCGGCTTGTTGAGATAGTCGATCGCACCGAGCTGAAGGGCCTCTTTTGCAAAATCGAACTTTGCGTACGCGGTAACGACGATGAACAACGCGCCCGGATGGATGCGCTTGATGTCAGCAATCGCGTCGAGCCCACTGATGCCTGGCATACAGATATCCATGAGAACGATGTCCGGCCGGAAGACGGCAGCTTTTTCAATCGCTTCGCGGCCGGAGCGAGCGGTCTGCGTCTCCAGTGAGCCGGTCATGTATTTTTCCACGATGAACAGGACGGAGTCGAGCACGATTTGCTCGTCGTCGACAATCAGCAGCTTACTCATTCGTATCCTCCGGTCCTTTCAGCGGCAACCTGACCGTTATTCGCGTCCCGTCGTTCTCACGGCTTTCCATTTCGATCACATCGGTGGGCGTTTCTGCATGATAAAAAAGCATCAGTCGCCCGACGACATTGCGCAACCCGATGCTGTGGCCGGTGGAAGGGACGTCCTGATCGGCGACCGGAGCAGCGTCGCCGGCTCGCATGGCAAGCAGGTCGTTAATGATCTCCCGCTGTATCCCGCAGCCGTTGTCGGCCACCGTCACGCACACGGTTTCGCCGTCCAGTGCTGAAGAAAGGGTGATGATGCCGCCGTTCTCGCGCAGGCCGATGCCATGTGCGAAGGAATTTTCTACGATCGGCTGCAAAATCATACGCGGCATCTGCACATCCGGCAAACAGCCGTCAAGCTCTTTGCGGTAGGTGATCCGATCCGCAAAGCGCTCCTTGAGCAGATAGACGTAGTTGTCGATATTGTCAATTTCAAGGCGCAGCGTGGAGGGGCTGTCGATATCGACGAGGTTGTAGCGCAGCGACTGGGAAAGCCGCTCCATAAAGGCCTGCGTGCGCTCGGCACCCTCGAAGAGCGCGAGCTGCATCCCGGCGTTGAGAGTATTGAACATGAAGTGGGGATTAATCTGCGCCTGCAGAGCCCGCAGCTGCGCTTCGCCCAGCATCGAGCGCATTTTGAGGTTTTGCATCTGCTGCTCCTGAAGGCGGCTCTCGACCTCCGCGTTCTGCCGGATCTCAATGAGCTGCCGGCGAATACTGTCGGCCATCCGGTTGAAGGACTGTGCAAGCACCATGACCTCATCGTTGGAACGGACGTCGACATCCGGAATGTCGTAGTTGCCCTGGGCGATTTCACCCGCCGCTCTGGACAGACGGATGATCGGCTCGGTGATGTTGAAGGAGAACAGAGCGATGAGGATAATATTGACACCCATTGCGATAAGGATTACAAGCATGTTAAACGTCTGGAGAACTCCAAGCCGGTTGTTAAGCTGCAGATAGTTCTCGTTGTTCACCTGAAACTCGTAGATTTTCAACTGGCTGATATAGCCGTTGATGTAATCGAAGAGCTGGCTCGCATAATTGAAATCAGAACTGTAGCCATTGATATCGCGGCCGCGCTTTTCATATTCGGCCGCGTCCGTTTCAGCGAGGTAAGTGACGATCATACCTTTGATATCGGTGAGCAGCAGGTCGCCCTCGTCGTCTGTCAGTCGGGTGTCCAACTTGTCTAAAAGATCGTGCAGCTCATTGCTTTTGCTGAGGTACGTTAGAAGGTCTTCGGAATGGCTGGTCGTCAGGTAGGCTTTCAGGCTGGCTTCGACGTCGTTTACGCTTTCACTCAGCCGGGTCAGCGCGATGTCGCTCGAGAATATCTGATTGATCTTGTTCGTCAGAACATGCGTGCAGTTGTATGTATACAGACTGATGGAATTGACCAAAACGAAGGTAATGGAAAAAAACAACACCAGTTTTTTGCGTATGATGTTCTTGCTGCGCATATTCCGGATCAGGGTTCGCATCTTTTCGAGCACTTTTTTCATGACGCCCTCCTCAGCCTCCGGATGTATAGCTGACGAGGTTGATCCGCGTGATGGTGTAGACCCCCGTATCAACGAAGGATGGTATCGTTTTTTCATTGATGCTGTCGACGAGATTGGCAATGCAGGCGTAGCCGGTTCCGCTGGAGTTCTCATACACCGAGCCCAGCAAATTTCCATTCATGATATAGTTTCGAATCTGCTGCGAGTTGCTGTAACCGACCACTCTTACATTGTTTTCCTTATTCAGATCAATCAGCACCTGGACAATTTCGAGCGTATCGTCGGCGTCGGTGCTGACCACCATATTGACCTCCGGATGCTCGTTGAGAATGCCCCGTATGATCCTCTCAGCTCCGAAGTATTCGGAGCTGACAGTCTGAATGGTGTCCAGTGAAATGGAGCTTTTGCCGGTGGTAGCCTGACGAAAGCCGGCGAGCAGAGAGGCGCGCGCATCGGCGTTACCGGCGTAGTTGCCTCCGATCACAATGGCCACTTTGGTTGTGCCGATTGCGTTTTCAACGATCAGGTTTCCTTGGCTGAAACCGGCCTTGTAGCTGTCCGGGCCGACAAACGCCTGGCGTTTGCTTTTTTTTACGTCCGATTCGATGGTGATGACGCGGATACCCTCGCCGACCGCTTTGTCGATCAGCGGCGTAAATTTGCTCTGATCCGTCACATACACGGCAATCCCGTCAACATGGCTTGCAATTGCAATATTGAAATAACGCAGCTCCTCTTCCTCGTCGCTGATGACGGCCCCGTTATATTCGATGGCTGCGTTGAGCTTCGCACCAGCGCTCTCTGCGCCGGCACGGACCGATTTCCAGAAGGAATCGTCTAGGTTCTGCGCGATCAGCACGAAATGATACCGCTTCGGCTTGGCTTGCGAGTCATTTTCACCGTTGCCTATCCGGGGCTGGATCTCATTGAAATTATATGCAAAGCCTACGAAACAAAAACACAGACAGATGGCCAGCATGGCTAGGGCGATTCTCAGGTATCTGTTCATCAACTCCACCGATCCGTTCCCTTTTGCTTCGGGTTTATTCGGTGTTTCCCCGGTCTGTCCACGCAGAATAACAGTTATATCCATTCATATAGTAGAGCAATGTTTCAATAATGTCAACAGCTTTCTGGCCGTCAATGCCTTAATATTTATGTATTATGTCTTTGATACGCCTTTTTTTGTCTTAAAATTGTGCTAGCATTTTCATCCCGCAGACAAAACACGATAAGGCTGGTAAGAAATTCATAATTTCGTTTAGTGACACAGAACGCAGAAATTGGTAAAATGAAGAGGCTCAGAAATCAACAATATGCACAAAACAGCAGCGCGGGTAGGCAAATGTTTGTAACAAGGCGGATGAATGCAGTTGGGAGGAAATCGGCACTCACCGTATGAAGAGACAATATTCATAAAGGAGGTCGTATTGATGAAAAAGATTCTGGTAGCGCTTCTCGCTCTGGCAATGGTCTTTACCCTGGTGTCCTGCAACAAGAGTTCGTCCTCCAAGGTGCTCGTTGGCGTCTCCATGCCCACCCAGTCCCTTCAGAGGTGGAATCAGGACGGCAGCAACATGGTCAGCCAGCTCAAATCCGCAGGGTATGATTCCATCCTCCAATACGCCAACAACGACGTCACCACGCAGGTTCAGCAGATTGAGAACATGATCACAAAGGGCTGCAAGATTCTCGTGATCGCCGCCATTGACGGTTCGTCGATGACCGATGTCCTCGCCACCGCCGCAAAGAACAACGTCAAGGTTATCGCGTACGACCGGCTTATCATGCAGACCCCAAACGTTGACTATTATGCCACATTCGACAACTACAAAGTCGGGCAGCTTCAAGGCAAGTACATAGTCGACCAGCTCAAGCTCGACAGTGCGTCGGGGCCCTTTAACATCGAGATTTTCGCGGGCTCCCCGGACGACAATAACGCCAAGTTCTTCTTTAACGGCGCCATGGATGTCCTGAAACCCTACATCAGCAGCGGCAAGCTCGTCATCAAAAGCGGCCAGAAGGACTTCAACGTGGTTGCCATTACGAGCTGGACTTCTGCGACGGCCCAGTCCAGAATGGATAACCTCATCACGGCCAACTATGCCAACGGTACGAAGCTCGACGCCATCCTTTCCCCGAACGACAGCATCGCGATCGGCATCGTGGCCTCCCTGCAGAGCCATAACTACGGCACAGCCGACAAACCCTATCCGATCCTGACCGGCCAGGACTGCGACAAGCCGAACGTCAAAGCCGTCCTCGCGGGCCAGCAGTCCATGTCAATTTTCAAGGATACCCGTAAGCTCGCAAGCGAAACCGTCACGATGATCACCGCGATGGAAAAAGCCCAAACTCCCGAAACGAACGACAGCAAGACCTACAATAACGGTGTCAAGGTCGTACCGACCGAGCTTCTGACTCCTGTATTCGTAGATAAATCAAACTACAAGTCCATTCTGATCGACAGCGGATACTACAAGCTTTCCGACATCCAGTAGCACTTATACATACGGCTTGCGGAGGGAAGCGCGCGGCAGCCTTCCCTCCACGGGCCGTACATCTTCAGTGTTGAGACAGAAAACGCCCGCCGGCTTTGTCCGGCAGGGAATCAGACGAGGAATTCTGCGGCGGGACATAGAAACAATCGGCCGCCGAAACCATATAGCATCATTCACGCAGGTTCCAACAGGGAGATGAAAGAATGGACAATTATATCCTGCAGATGGAAACAATCACCAAGCTGTTTCCAGGGGTCAAAGCACTGGACACTGTCAACCTGAATGTTCTGCACGGCGAAATACACGCGCTGATCGGTGAAAACGGCGCCGGAAAATCGACGCTGATGAACGTGCTCAGCGGCGTTTACCCGCACGGTACCTATACCGGTAAAATCATTTTTGAAGGCAAGGAGTGCATCATCCGGCACATCAGAGACAGCGAGCGGCTTGGCATCGCGATCATCCACCAGGAGCTGGCGCTGATCCCGAGCCTTACGATCGGTGAAAATATTTTTCTTCGAAATGAGTGCGCGCACGAAGGCATCATTAACTGGGACGAGACTCACACGAAAGCCCGCGCTCTGCTTAAAAAGGTGGGGCTTGCGGAAAATACCTATACGCTTGTACGCGACATCAGCGTGGGCAAGCAGCAGATGGTTGAAATCGCCAAGGCACTGTCGAGAAAGATCAAACTGCTGATCCTAGACGAGCCGACTGCTTCACTCAACGAAAATGAGTCAAACAATCTTCTCAACCTTCTACTTGAGCTCAAAAAGGAAAACATTACGTCGATTCTGATTTCGCACAAACTCCAGGAAGTCATCCGCGTGGCCGACCACATTACGGTCATCCGCGATGGTGCGGCAATCATGACGCTCGACAAAAATAGCGACGATATCAGTGAGGACAACATTATCCGCGGCATGGTCGGCCGCCGCCTGACCGACCGCTATCCCAAACGTACGCCAAACATCGGCGGAGTCGCCTACACAGTCGATCATTGGAACGTATTTGATCCAATGATCGCCGACAAGCAGGTCATTTACGACGCAAGCTTCAACGTGCGCAAAGGAGAGATTCTCGGTTTCGCGGGGCTGATGGGCTCGGGCCGTACGGAGCTTTCGATGAGCCTGTTCGGTCGGTCGTACGGCAAGCGAATCTCGGGGCAGATTTTCAAGAGCGGCCGCGAGATTCAGGCCCATACCGTGCGGCAAGCGATTCAGAATGGCATTTCGTATTCGACAGAGGACCGTAAGACGGCCGGCCTCGTCCTCCAGAACGACGTAAAGGAAAACATCACGCTCGCGGGGCTGCAAAAGGTAGCGCGGCACGGCGTCGTCAACAGCGATGAGGAAATCAGGGTAGCTTCGGATTTCTGCAAAAAGCTCAACATCCGCACGCCAAGTGTCTTCCAAAAATGCGTGAACCTTTCCGTCGGCAACCAGCAGAAGGTTGTACTGAGCAAGTGGATTTTCACGGGACCCGACCTGCTGATCCTCGACGAACCAACGCGCGGCATCGACGTCGGGGCCAAATACGAAATTTACACGATTATGAACGAGTTGGTCGCCGAGGGAAAGTCGGTCATCTTCATCTCGTCTGAAATGCCGGAATTGCTTGGCATGTGCGACCGTGTCTACGTGATGGAAGAAGGCCGCATCGTTGGCGAGCTCTCCGGAAAAGAGATCACGCAGGAAGCGATCATAAAGGCCATTCTATCGAGCAAACGGGAGGCAGTTTAATGGGAACCTTTATAAACCTCGTCAAGAATAATATAAGGCAGTATACCATGGTCATCGCGCTGATCCTCGCCATGGTCATCTTTCAAATCGCAACCAACGGCGTTCTCCTGCTTCCCATGAACGTGACGACCCTGATCCTTCAGAACGCTTATGTCTTCATCCTTGCGGTTGGCATGATGGTCCTGCTCATCAACGGCGGCAATATCGATCTTTCGGTCGGCTCGATTGTCGCGTTCGTGGGGGCTATCATGGGCGTCATGATGATCACCCATAAAATGCCCCTGTGGATCGCAATTGTCGTGGCACTTGCCATTGGGTTCCTTATTGGTGCGTGGCAGGCATACTGGGTCGCTTATGTCCGTGTACCCGGCTTCATCGTGACCCTGGCCGGCCAGCTGATTTTCCGCGGCCTGACGAACAACATCCTGTCCGGCCAGTCCCTTGCGCCATTCTCAAGGGATATGGTTGCCATCAGCGCGGGCTTCATTCCTGACTTCATCCGCGGCAACAACCAGGGCATCAATATAACGGCGATGGTCCTCGGTATGCTTGTCACCATCGTATACATCATCTTGCAGATACGCAAGCGGATGTACCGGCGTAAGTATACAGAGGAAATGGTTCCCTTCCAGCTTTTCATCGTCCAGATTGTCATCATTGCGGCGCTGATTATGGTCTGTGCCTACTGGCTCGCAAGCTACGAAGGCATCCCGATCATTTTTATCATCATCGCTGTGCTCGTGGCTGCCTATCAGTATTTCACCTCCAAGACAGTGTCCGGCCGTTACATATACGCAATGGGTGGAAACGAGAAGGCCGCTCAGCTCTCCGGCATCAATACCAATAAAGTGCTCTTCTGGTGCTATGTCAACATGGGTGTGCTCGCGGCAGTGGCAGCCATCGTCACCACCTCGCGGCTCGATGTGGCGTCGCCGCTCGCCGGGCAGAACTACGAGCTCGATGCCATTTCAGCCTCCTTCATTGGCGGCGCTTCCATGTACGGCGGCGCGGGCACCATCGTCGGTGCCATCATAGGGGCGCTATTCATGGGCGTGCTCAACAACGGCATGTCCATCCTCGGCGCCGGCACCGACATCCAGATGCTTATCAAGGGCCTTGTATTGCTGCTGGCTGTTGCATTTGACATCTTCTCGAAGTCACGGGCAAAGGCTTCCTGACGGTTACCGATTTCTTCGGCTGGTTGACATCTTCCTGTTCCGGCAGGAAACGCCCATACCGTCATGGTATGGGCGTTCCTTTGTCTTTTCGTGTCGATTGGGGAGCATATCACGAACGAGGAACTGCTCGAGAGCGAGTGCGAGATCCTGATCCCGGCGGCGCTGGAGAACCAGATCAACGCGAACAACGCGGGAAAGATCAAGGCGCACATCATCGTGGAGGCGGCGAACGGGCCGACGACGGTGGACGCGGAGAAGCTGCTGACGTCGAAAGGTGTGACGATCGTGCCGGACATTCTGGCGAACTCGGGCGGCGTGGTGGTGTCGTACTTCGAGTGGGTGCAGAACATCCAGTCGCTGACATGGGACGAGGAAGAGGTCAACCGCACGCTCGAAAAGATCATGATCCGTGCCTTCAACGAGGTGTGGGACAAGAGCACCGAAAAGGACACGACGATGCGCATGGGCGCCTATATGGTCGCGCTCAGGCAAAGTATCACAAATCATTGACAACTCTACAAAATCAGCCGGTTCGCCGCTTGACGATTATGCTTTTATTAATTACAATATAAGCATGAATGTCAAGGAGGGATAAAATGACCGGAGCTGAAAAGCTGGAATCCCTGATTCTGGAAAGCTGCGGTATTATTACAACCATGCAAGCTGACACCTACGCGATTCACCGGGAGTATTTACGCGAGTTTGTCAGACTTGGCAAGCTCGAGCGCATTGCCCACGGCGTTTATATCGCTCCCGATGTGTGGGAAGATAAGATGATGCTCCTGCAACTCCGCAAGAATAAAATGATCTACTCCCATGAAACAGCACTGTTCCTTCATGATTTGACGGACCGTGACCCTTTGACTTATTGCGTGACGGTTCCTACCGGATATAACACAAGCAAGCTAACGCAGGATGGGCTGACTGTGCATACCATCAAACGAGATCTGCTAGAACTAGGAGTTTGTACGGCCAAAACCTCTTTCGGGAATGACGTCCGCGCCTATAATATGGAGCGCACCATCTGCGACATTGTACGGGATCGCCATAAACAGGATGCCATTGTCGTGACTGACGCACTAAAAAGATACACAAAGCGAAAAGACAAAGGACTCAATACGCTGATGAAGTACTCGGAACTTTTCCGTATTGAAAAGGTCCTCAGAAATTATTTGGAGGTGCTTCTTTGAACACGTCCACTCAGTTAAAGCACCGGTGCGCAATCTGTCGCAGGCAAAAGGTGTACAGGCGGAGATCATATTACGGAACTTTATGCTGGAACGGTTTCTTGAAAGAATCTCTGTCTCCCCGTATCGGGAGAAGTTTATTCTAAAGGGCGGCATGCTGGTGGACGCCATGGTTGGGCTCGACACCCGAGCCACAATGGATATGGACGCAACCATCCGAGGCATCCCAGTATCAGACGATGCCATTGCGAAAGCAATCCAAACGATTCTTGATTGCCCTGTTGACGATGGTGTCGTAATGAGGCTGCAGGGACTGGAGCACATCCATGAGGAAGCGGAGTACGCCGGAATCCGCGCGTCCATCGAAGCTGTGCTGAACAAGACACACCAAGTTATGAAAATCGATATTACAACCGGAGATCAGATGTGTGGTCAGGTTGGAAGAAGGAAATTAAAAACTCGTTGGGGAATTTCTTTAATAGCAAACGAAGAGGAAATATTATATGCATAATGATTTGTTTTCAATTTGGGGGCTCACCATACATGGCTATGGACTAATGATTGCATTGGGAATATTAGTAGCTATAGCTGTTGGCATGTTTCGGGCAAAACGAAGTAATCTTGATAGCAAAATGATACCGGATATAGCTCTGTTATGTGTAATTTTAGGATTTATAGGCGCAAAAATTCTATTCGTGATAGTAGATTTTTCAGCTTTTTTGCAGAATCCTTGGTTAGTATTTAGCGGTGATGGATTTGTAGTATATGGTGGTATTATTAGTGGCGTTTTAGCAACAATTGTATACTCTAGAAAAAAGAAATGTGATTTTTATCGTTATCTTGATCTATTGATACCCTCAGTAGCTTTGGCTCAAGGGTTTGGACGCATCGGATGTTTTTTGGCAGGCTGCTGTTATGGTCGCGCCACCACGGGTTGGTATGGTATCACTTTCCCCAAAGGTAGTATCGCACCAGCAGGCATTCCATTAATACCTACTCAATTGATATCTGCTGGTGGGAACTTATTATTAGCGGCTTTTTTAATTATATATAGTAAACATGCAAAGTACAAAGGAAATGTGGGAGCAGCTTATCTCGTGCTTTATGGTATTGGGCGTTTTTTCATTGAATTCCTGAGAAGTGATGAAAGAGGATGCGTTGGATTTTTGTCTACCTCTCAGTTTATTTCTTTGTTTATCGTGATAGGTGGACTGGTGTTGTTCTGGCGCAACTACAAGCAGAGAGGAAAGGAATTGGTATAAAAGGAAAGCACACCCTACGTCAAATTTCGTAGAGTGCCTTGCTCATCTTTACCCTTATTCATTCACACCCACCGTCACGCCGGACTTAAACTCCAGGGTGAATTTGTCATAAGCGGCCGCGCACGGCGGCTTTGTAGACATGGTGACCTTTTCAACCAACCGCTAGACGAGCGGTTCGTCACATTCGGTAAGGGTCGTGAGTTGCTCCCGCAGAAAGATCTCCATATCGGATATCCGCTTTTTCACATCGTCCCGCCCGGTGCTTTCCAGCTGCGATTCCCACTTTTGTTAAGTGAAGTGGCTAACTTTGAAAACTTCGGTTATTTCTTTTATACGGTATCCGTCGATTCAATACTCGGTCGCACGACGGCGAAATTTTATATCATAACTCATAATTTTATTATAATACAATTCAGACTTTATTTAAAGTTAGTGAGTATAGTTGCATTATCCCACAACAAAACAGTACCTCCTGTCGTAATTACTATTCTACGATAGGAGGCCTTTTCGTCATTGACCTTTTTTCTTGCATCTGTTCATTGTTTCGTAATTAAGCTTTCTACATCGTAAAGCCGTGGTGCCTTTATTCCGTACTTTCTGGCATCTGTAATAACTTCCTGTACGGCATAGCCAACTTTATAGTGGTTATGCGACATAAGTGCAAAGGCCACGCTTTTAGGTGAAAAAACAACGTGACTCATAAGAAATCCAACAACGCTCGGTGGAAGGTTGCCCATCACTTTTGTCAAGACATCAAGTTTTGAGCCCTTTGATTTCAAAACAGGGATCATTTCTTTCAAGTCCCGGCCTAATCCAGCGAGCGCTTCGGGTGAAGAAATTACTTTTTTAAAACTGCCGCTTTTTAACACTTCGACTTCCATTGCGGTGTTTAGTGCGAAGTGATTCCAGAGCCAACTTTGAACATCCTTTTGAACCGTTATCTTGAAGCCCGCCTCAACAAAAAGCTTGCGAACCTGCAAATCCCTTTTGGTAGGCTCGGGCTCAAATGTTCCAAACTGAACCGTCTTGTAAAGCCCACCGTAAAGAGTGTTTCCTTCAAATCCACCGCCGGCGCCGGGGAAGCCGTAAACAATTTGACTGAGCGGAATCGGCTGAACAGCTGATTGAGGATCTTGCCAGAAATTATTGAAGAAAAGAACGGTTGCATTTCCAACGCGCGGCGTCAGGTACTTTACCACACTTGATACCTGCTCGGGGTTGACACTCATAAAAATGAGGTCATAGTCGTGATTTTCCTTTATTTCTTCATGTGTTACAATAGGCCATTTTCCTTTGACTAACCGGTCTTTTTTGCTTCGCCGTGCGTCCCATATTTCCAAGTTTACAAGTGAACCATATTGTGCCTTCCTGCCTTCACGAACATAGAACTCAACAGT